>JBFGLA010000118.1:0-8002 GCA_041576355.1 Burkholderiales bacterium | reverse complement strand
ATATGGGCAGTGACGTGAATCACGCGCAGCTTGGGGGCGATCAGCATGAGCGACACCTCAGCGGTGCCGGTCAGCTGCGCGAGGATCTCGGTGTGGCCGGGAAAGCGGTGGCCTGCGGCGTTCAGCGCTTCCTTGTTGATCGGCGCGGTGCAGATCGCCTCTACCTGACCGGTGCGAGCCAGCTCGACCGCGCGCTCGATGTAGCGGTATGCTGCTTCGCCGCAGGCCGCGGAAACCCGGCCGAACGGCGTGCCGAGGGCGACAAGGCCGAGGTCGATGCAATCGACCGTTCCCTGCTCGAAGCGCGCCGCCGACGGATCCGCGATGGGGTGCACCGCGAGCGGAACGCCGACGATATCGCCCGCCTGCTCGAGCCGCTTCTGGTCGCCGATGACGAGCGGCCGGCATTGCGTGTAGACCTCGGCGCGCGCCAGGCTCTTCATGATTACCTCCGGACCGACTCCGGCGGGGTCGCCCAGGGTGATCGCAATGCGGGGCCGGTTCATAGGCGGGCATTCTCTCCCTCCAGCGCCGCGAAATCAAAAGAATTGCCTCGGCAGCCAGAGAACGATTTGCGGCACGTAGGTGCACAGGAACAGCGTCCCGAGCAGCGGCAGCAGCCACGGCAGGATCGCGATCGTAGTGCGCTCGAACGAGAGCCGGGAGACCCGCGACAGCACGAAGAGCACCGTACCCATCGGCGGGTGCAGCAGCCCGATCATGAGATTGAGAACCATCACCAGGCCGAAGTGCACGAGATCGATGCCGAGCTGCTGGCAGATCGGGATGAGGATGGGAACAAGCAGCGTAATCGCCGCCACCGGCTCGAGAAAGCAGCCGACGAAGAGCATCAGCAGGTTGGCGAGCAGCAGGAACATCACCGGGCTCTGCGTGAACGAAAGGATCCAGACGGCGAGATCCTCGGTGATGCGGGTGACGGTGAGAAGCCAGCCGAAGATCGACGCCGCGGCGACGATGAAGAGCACCGTTGCTGTCGTCTCGATGGTGTCCATCGAGATCTTGATCAGCATGCGCCAGCTGAGCGTGCGGTACCACGCGAGGCCGAGAAAGAGCGCCCACGCCGAGGCGGCAACCGCGCCCTCGGTCGGGGTGAAGATGCCGAAGGTCATGCCGCCGACGAGCAGCACGGGCGTCATCATCGCGAGGAAGGCTTCGAGAAAGGTCTTGCCCAGGCGCGCCCAGGAAAACACCGCGTCGGCCGCATACTTTCGCGTGTGCGCGTACCAGGCGACCGTCGCCATCATCGTCAGGCCCATCAAGATCCCCGGGATGACGCCGGCAAGAAAAAGCTGCCCGATCGAGACGCTGGCCATCATGCCGTAGATGACGAAGGGCAGCGAGGGCGGGATGATCGGGCCGACGGTTGCCGAGGAGGCGGTGACGCCCACGGCGAACTCGGTCGAGTAGCCGTGGTCCTTCATCGCCTTGATCTCGATCGTCCCCAGGCCCGCGGCGTCGGCGATCGCGGTCCCGGACATTCCGGCGAAGAGCATCGAGCCGACGACATTGACGTGACCGAGCCCGCCCTTCAACCAGCCGACCAGCGCCATCGCGAAGTTGTAGATCCGGTTCGTGATCCCGGCGGAGTTCATCAGGTTGCCCGCGAAAATGAAGAACGGCACCGCGAGCAGCGGAAACGAATCGACGCCGCCGTACATGCGGTGGATGACGACGAAGTCGGGAATGTTCTTCGTCGCCATGACGTAGATGAGCGCGGCGGCGCACATGGCGATCGCGACCGGGACGCCGCCCGCCATCATGGCGAGAAAGCTCGCCATCATCGCGCCCGGAGTCAAGGCTTACCTTCCTTCTCGAAAGCGATCTCGGGGCGCTCGAGCACCGAATAGCCGAGCCGCCAATTGCGCCAGGCGACCTGAAGCGAGCGAACGAACATCAATGCGAAGCCGAACAGCATCGCGCCGAAGACGAGCCCCATCGGCAGGTCGATGATCGCCATGCGCTGATTTCCGATTCTTTCGAGCAGGAGCCAGTTGAGCCAGGTCGCATACCCGAAGAAGAAGCAGCGGATCGCGTCCACGAGCGTGGACAGAGCGCGGCCGAGGGCGTGCGGCACCAGGCGATAGAGGAAATCCACCTGGATGTGATTGTTCTTGCGTACCGACATCGAGGCGCCGATGAAGACGACCGCGACGAGGAGATACCGCGCGATCTCCTCGGTCCAGCCCGCCGGATCGTCGAGCACGTAGCGCGTGTAGACCTGGTAGAAGACGACGAAGGCGAGCACCCAGAAGATCGCGAACGAGATCCAGTCCTCCCAGACGTAGTGGGACAGGTCCACCGGCTCGTCACTGACGTGAAAGCCGCCCTGGTCGTCGAGCACCTGGTGCTCGACGTGCGGGTTCTGCTCGTTCTGCGTGCGCACCGGAAGAGAACGCCCGGGGCGGGCTACGCCCCGGGCGGACCGAATCGACGTCGTCTAGCGAATCGCCTGGAGACGGTCATACACGTCCCGCGGCCAGGGTAACGGCTTGCCGTCGGGGAGCTTGCCCTCCTGGTAGTATTTCTGCACCGCCGCCATGAAGGGCTTGCGGTCGACCTTGACCACGGTCTTGCCGCGCTTGGCGAAATCGGTCTCGAGCCGCTTCTCGTTCTCGATGATCTCGCCGGTCGCCTTGCCGGCGGCCTCCTGGAACACGCCCGTCAAGGTTTTCTTGTCCGCGTCGGAGAGCTTCGCCCACAGCGGCCCGCCGACGATCGTGAGCAGCGCATCGGTGATGTGCGCGGTCAAGTTGATGTGCGACTGCACCTCGAAGAACTTCTTCGCCTCGATCGTCGGCAGCGGATTCTCCTGCGCATCGACCGTGTTGTTGGAGAGCGCGAGGTACACCTCGGCGAATGCGATCGGGGTCGGGTTGGCGCCCACGGCGAGCGGGAAGAGCGTGTAGAGCGGCGCGTCCGGCACCCGGATCTTGAGGTTCTTCATGTCTGCCGGCGTGTTGAGCGCTTTGTTCGAGGTCGTCTGCCGATTGCCGTAGTAGGTGATCGCCACCACCTTGTTTCCGCTCGCCGCTTTCTGGTAGCCGTCGGCGAGCTCCTGGAAGAGCTTGGACTGGGTGAACTTCTTCCAGTGATCGAAGTCGCGGAACATGAACGGCGCGCCGCCGATCGAGATCGGCCCGTAGCCGCGGCCGGCGAAGAGCTGCCCGGTGTAGATGATGTCGACGGTGCCGAGCGTCAGCCCCTGGTTGATGTCGGTTTCCTTGCCGAGTGAGGAGGCCGGAAAGACCTCCATCGTGTAGCGCTTGCCGGTGCGCTTGGCGATCTCGTCCGCCGCCCACAGCGCCGCCGTGTGATACGGCTCGGACACCTCGTAGACGTGCGCGAACTTGAGCTTTTGCTGCGCTTGCGCGAGCGGCGCTGCCGCCAGCGTTGCGGCAAGCGTCGCGGCGAGCGTCAATGCTGTAGTGCGGGACTTCATGCGTTTCTCCCTTCAGGTGACGGTTGATTGGCGCTAGTGGTTGTCGCGCGGTACCAGCGGACCGCTTTTTCCTACGAGGAAATCGAGGTCTGCGCCCTCGTTCGCCTGCAGGACGTGATCGAAATAGAGCTTCCAGTAGCCGCGCTCGAGAGGGGGCTTGGGCGCCTTCCATTGCTTGCGCCGCCTGGCGAGATCCTCCTCGGCGACGAGCAGCTCGAGCCGGCGCCTGCCGACATCGAGCTCGATCGCATCGCCGTTCTCGACCAGCGCGAGTGCGCCGCCCGCCGCGGCCTCGGGCGCGACATGCAGCACGACGGTGCCGTAGGCCGTGCCGCTCATGCGCGCATCCGAAATCCGAACCATGTCGGTGATGCCGCGCTTCAAGAGCTTGGGCGGCAGCGGCATGTTGCCGACCTCGGCCATCCCGGGGTAGCCCTTGGGACCGCAGTTCTTGAGCACCATAATCGAGCGCTCGTCGACGTCGAGCTTCGGGTCGTCGATCCGGGCGTGGAAGTCCTCGATGTTCTCGAACACCACCGCACGGCCTTTGTGCTTGAGAAGAGCGGGGGTGGCGGCGGAAGGCTTGATGATCGCGCCGTCGGGGCACAGGTTGCCGCGCAACACCGCAATGCCGGCGTCTTTCTTGAACGGGCTTTTCATCGGATGGATCACGTCCCGGTTCCAGCACGGCGCGTCCTTGTTGTTCTCCCAGATCGTCGCGCCGTTCACCGTGAGGGCGTCCTTATGCAGAAGGTCCGCCTCGCCGAGCTCTCGCAGCACGGCGGGCAGTCCGCCGGCGTAGTACAGGTCCTCCATCAAGTACTTGCCCGAGGGCATGAGGTTGACGAGCGTATGCACGCCACGCCCGGCCCGGTCCCAGTCCTCGAGCTTGAGGTCGACGCCGACGCGGCGTGCGATCGCGACGAGGTGGATCACCGCGTTGGTCGAACCGCCGATCGCGGCATTGGCCCGGATCGCGTTCTCGAACGCGTCCCGGGTGAGGATCTTCGAGAGACTCACCTTCTTTCTCACCAGCTCGACGATTCTGCGGCCCGCCATGCGCGCGAGGACGTTCCTGCGCGCGTCGACCGCGGGGATCGCGGCGTTGCCGGGCATGCCGACCCCGAGCGCTTCGACCATCGAAGCCATCGTTGAAGCGGTGCCCATCGTCATGCAGTGGCCGTGCGAGCGGTGCATGCACGACTCGGCCTCGTGGAATTCGTCCAGGGTGATCTTGCCGGCACGCAAGTCTTCGGACATCGACCACACGTTGGTGCCCGAGCCGATGTCGGTGCCGCGGTATTTGCCCGAGAGCATCGGCCCGCCCGAGACCGCGATCGTCGGCAGATCGACGCTCGCCGCGCCCATGAGGCACGCCGGCGTCGTCTTGTCGCAGCCCACCAGCAGCACGACCCCGTCAAGCGGATTGCCGCGGATCGACTCCTCGACGTCCATGCTCGCGAGATTGCGGTACAGCATCGCCGTCGGGCGCAGCAGCGTCTCGCCGAGCGACATGACGGGAAACTCGAGCGGAAATCCGCCCGCCTCGAGCACCCCCGCACGCACGTGCTCGGCGATCGTGCGGAAGTGCGTGTTACAGGGAGTCAACTCGGACCAGGTGTTGCAGATCCCGATCACCGGCCGGCCGTCGAACTGGTCCTGCGGCACGCCGCGGTTCTTGACCCAGCTGCGGTAGATGAAGCCGTAGATGTCCTCGCGCCCGAACCATTGGACGGAGCGGAGGGTACCCTTTCGATTCCGATTGGTCATGATTTCGCCTTCTACGATCTCCCGACTTTGTGTGGTTTCGCGAGCGAAACCACACAAAGTCGGGAGACCTATGAAAACCTAAATCCTCGCGGCCGTATCCAAGACGCTCGGTCCGCGCATCAATACGTCGCCCGGCCACCGGAAATATCGAACACCCCCGCGGTGGAGAACGAACAATCCTCCGAGGCGAGCCAGCACACGAGCGCCGCGATCTCTTCGACCGCGACAAAGCGCCCCATCGGGATCTTGGCGAGCATGTAGTCGATGTGCTGTTGCGTCATCTGGTCGAAGATCGCCGTCTTCGCCGCCGCGGGCGTCACGCAGTTGACGAGCACGCCCGTCTGCGCGAGCTCCTTGCCGAGCGACTTGGTGAGCGAGATCACGCCCGCTTTCGACGCGGAGTAGGCGACCGCATTCGGGTTGCCTTCCTTTCCCGCGACCGAGGCGATGTTGACGATGCGGCCGTACTTCTGCGCCACCATCTTCGGCGCGATCGCGCGGCAGCACAGGAACTGGCTGGTGAGGTTGACGCGCAGCACGCGCTCCCACTCGTCGATCGGATATTCGACCGTCGGGCGGTTCTGCCCCGCAATGCCGGCGTTGTTGACGAGCACGTCGATCTTGCCGAAGACTTCGAGCGCGGATTTCGTTCCGCGCTCGACCGACGCCGCATCGGTGACGTCGATCGCATCGCCCGTCGCGGACCCACCGCCGGTGCCCAGCCCGGCGACAGCCTTGGCAAGGAGCTTGTCGTCGATGTCCCAGATGCGCACCTTGGCGCCGGCGGCGGCGAGTCGCCTCGCGATCGCGAGGCCGATGCCCTGCGCGCCGCCGGTGACGATGGCGGTGCGTCCTTTGAAGTCGAGCTGGTTCATAGACATTCCCCCCGATTCATTCCTTGACCGCACCGGTCAATCCGGACACGTAGTACTCGACGAAGAACGAATACAGGATCGCCACCGGCAGCGAGCCGAGGAGCGCCCCCGCCATGAGCGCGCCCCAGTGATAGACATCGCCTTCGACGAGTTCCGTGACGACACCGACCGGCACCGTCTTCATCTCGGAGGAGGAGATGAAGGTGAGCGCGTAGATGAATTCGTTCCACGACAGCGTGAAGGCGAAGATGCCCGCCGAGATCAGCCCCGGCACCGCGAGCGGCAGGATGATCTTCACCAGGATTTGCCAGCGCGTCGCGCCGTCGATCAGCGCGCACTCCTCGAGCTCGTAAGGGATGGTGCGGAAGTACCCCATCAGGAGCCAAGTGCAGAACGGGATGAGGAACGTGGGGTACGTGAGTATGAGCGCGAAGCGGGTGTCGAAGATCCCGAGCTTGAACACGATCGCCGCGAGCGGGATGAACAGGATCGACGGCGGCACGAGATAGGCGAGGAAGATCGCGAGTCCCGAGGGCTTCGAGCCGCGAAAGCGCAGCCGCTCGATCGCGTAGGCCGCGAACACGCTCGCCGCGAGCGAGGTGAAGGTGGAAACGACCGCGACCACCATCGTGTTCCACATCCACTGCGGGTATTGTGTGTTGAACAGCAGCTTCTCGAAATGCGCGAGGGTCGGGCTTACGATCCAGAACGGGTTTGCATCGCGCGAGACGAGCTCCTCGTTCGGCTTGAACGACGTCATCGCCATCCAGTAGAACGGAAAAAGCAGGATGACGAGAAAGCAGATGAGCGGCAGGTAGACGACGACCCAGCGCCGCAGCGGCGACTCGAGATATTCCATGCCCTGCGAGTCTTGCGCCGCTAAGCTCATTTGTCCGCGCCTCCCTGCTGCCAGGCGCGCCGCTGCAGGCCGAAATACGAGAACAGGATCGCCGCGAGCAGGAACGGCACCATCGCGGTAGCGAGCGCGGCTCCTTCCCCGAGCGCGCCGCCCGGAATCGCGCGCTGAAACGACAGCGTCGCCATGAGGTGGGTGGCGTTGAGCGGCCCGCCACGCGTAAGCACATAGATCAGCTGAAAATCGGTGAAGGTGAAAAGCACCGAGAATGTCATCACCACGGCGATGATCGGGGTGAGCATCGGCAGCGTCACGTGCCAGAACTTCTGCCAGTCGGTGGCGCCGTCGAGCGCCGCCGCCTCGTACAGCGTCGGCGAAATCGTCTGCAACCCGGCGAGGAGACAAATAGCGACGAAGGGCACGCCGCGCCAGATATTAGCCGCGATCGTCGAGAGGCGCGCGAGCCAGGGATCGCCGAGGAAGTTGATGTACTCGTCGATCAAGCCGAGCCGCGCGAGCACCCAGGAGACGACCGAGAACTGGGCGTCGTAGATCCACCAGAACGCGATCGCCGAGAGCGCGGTCGGCACGATGAAGGGCAGCAGCACGATCGCGCGCAGGAACGCCTTGAACGGCAGGTGGCGGTTGAGGAGCAGCGCGAGCCACAGGCCGAGGGCGAACTTCAGCACGCTCGCGACGACCGTGTAGAAGAGCGTGTTGAAGAGCGAGAGTTGGGCGACCGAGTCGCCGAACAGATACGCGAAGTTCTCGATCCCGATCCACTCGCCGGCGCGCCCGATGCGCGCGTCGGTGAACCCGAGCCAGGTCCCCAGCCCGAGCGGATAGGTGAGGAAGACGAGCAGCAGCGCCGCCGCGGGCAGCATGAACAGCAGCCCCAGCGTGTTGCGGTTGTTGAAGAAGCGGCTAAGCGACATGGCAGGGCAAGACGCCGGGATGAACGGCGGGCTTCGCCCGTCCGTTCCATCCCGGCGAGGTGTGCCGGGCGAGCCCTCTGGGCTCGCTCCGGTCACACCTTGTAGT
>JBFGLA010000117.1:0-8006 GCA_041576355.1 Burkholderiales bacterium | reverse complement strand
GGGCATCCCAAGCCGCCGGCGCCGACGACCAGCGCGCGTGCAGCGCGCAGGCGTTCTTGCCCCTCCACGCCGACTTCGGAAAGCAGGATGTGACGGCTGTAGCGAAGAAGTTGCTGGTCGTTCACCGCGGACTCTGTGGTCCTGGCGAGACGGATTCCGGGCGGGCCTCGCCCGCAGGCGCGCTCAGCCGCCCGGCTTGGTCTGGGCGACGGCCTTCGTCGGCTGACCCTTTATCGGCTCGCCTTTCAGAAACGCGATCGCTTGCGCCAGCTGGAAGTCATCCTTCGAACCGAGCTCGATGGGCTTGGGCGGCTCGGTGCTTGCCTTCGCCTCGGGCTTGACCGGCGCCGTCGGCTGCTTGGTCTCGCCGATTTGCTGCTGATTCTCCAGATGGCGCTGCAAATCCGCTTCCCGCAGCCGGCCCTGCTGCTCGCCCGGCTCTTCGACGACGATGTCGGGAATGATGCCCTTCACCTGTATCGATCGCCCGCTCGGCGTGTAATAACGCGCGGTCGTGAGCTTGATCGCGGTGTTGTTTCCAAGGGGCATGATCGTTTGGACCGAACCCTTGCCGAACGTCTGGGTTCCAATCAGTGTCGCGCGCTTGTGGTCTTGAAGCGCGCCCGCGACGATTTCCGACGCCGACGCGGATCCGGCATTGACCAGCACGACCATGGGCACCGTCTTGACCGAGGCCGGGAGGCCCCTGAGAACATCGCCGCCGCTCCCGCGCATGTAATCGTCCGGCGTGGCGAAGAACTTCTTCTTCGCGTCCTCCGTCCGGCCGTCGGTCGAGACGACGAGAGCATCGGCCGGCAGGAACGCGGACGAGATAGCGACCGCGCCGTAAAGCAGTCCGCCCGGATCGTTCCGTAGATCGAGGACGAGACCCTTTACCGGACTTTCCTTGAAGAGCTTCGCGAGGTGCCGCACGAGATGGTCGGCAGTCGACTCCTGAAATTGAGACACGCGAACCCAGGCATAACCCGGCTCGATGACCTTCGACTTGACGCTTTGCACCTTGATGATGGCCCGCGTCAGCGTGACCACGATCGGCCCGGACTCGCCTTTGCGCGCGATCGTCAGCGTAATCTGCGTATTCGGCTTGCCACGCATGCGCTTGACCGCCTCGTTTAGCGACATCCCCTTAACCGCGGTGTCGTCGAGCTTGATGATCAAGTCGCCGGGCTTAACGCCGGCCCGAAACGCGGGCGTGTCCTCGATCGGAGAGATGACCTTGACGAATCCGTCCTCCATGCCCACTTCGATGCCCAGTCCGCCGAATTGCCCTTGCGTTCCGACCTGGAGTTCCCGGAACGCATCGGCATCGAGGTAGGCAGAGTGCGGATCGAGGCCAGTCAACATGCCGTTGATCGCCTCGGTGATCAGCTTCTTGTCCTCGACCGTCTCGACGTAGTTCTGCTTGATCGCACCGAAGACGTCCGTGAACGCTCGCAACTCCTCGACCGGCAGCGGTGTACGGGCGGATCGCTCGGCGATCGCCTGGAAGTTCAGGCTGACGAGGATTCCGGCCACGACGCCGACCAGAATCAACCCGATGTTGCGAAGCTTGCTGACCATACGAAATCCTTGTGCGGCGCGTAGCCCGATCCTGCTCATCTCGATGAAACCCACAGTAGGGGATCGAAAGGCCTACCTAAATGCCTCAACTCAAAGTATAAACCTGTTTGCTCGTTCCCACCGCTTGCGCCCACGATCGCCACCGGATCGCCGCTTACCACCGGATCGCCGACCTGCCGGAGCAGCGCCTCGTTGTTCGCATAAATCGACAGGTACGCCTCCCCATGGTCGATGATGAGAAGATTGCCGAACCCTCGCATCCAGTCGGCGAAGACCACCTGCCCCGCCGCGATCGCGCGCACCCGCTCGCCTCCGGCCGCCTGAATGAACACGCCCTTCGCGTCGAGGCCACCGGACTGAGTTCGAGTGCCGAACCGCCTCGCAAGTTCCCCGCGCACCGGTAGACGCAGCTTACCTCGCAGGGTGGAAAAAGGCCCGGCTATCGAGACGGAATCTGCGACATTTTCCACGCGATCGGCTCCGGCGTGGGGCGTTGCGGCGAGGACGGCTGCAATCTCCGTAACCAGGCGGGCGAGCCGGCTTTCGTCGGCGCGCAGCACCTTTATCTGTTGGCGGCTGTCTCGGATCTCGCGCGCAAGCCGCTCGAGGATCCGTCGTCGCTCGCGGCGCTCGGCGAGGAGCTTCTTCCGGTCGGCGCGCTGCGCGGATTCGACCTCGGCGAGCCGGCTCGCTTTCGCCAGCGCGTCGTGGCGCAGTTTCGCCAGTTCGGCGATTCCCTGCTTCACGGACGCGACGACTTCGGCAGCGGCACGCGAAACGTGCATGAGGTAATGCAGCCGGCGCGCGATCTGTCCCGGCTCCTCGCCCGATAGTGCAAGGCGGATCGCGTCCGGGGCCCCGTTCGCGTGGCGCGCCGCGAGCACTACGCCGAGCCTGGCTTGCTGTGCGGCGAGCTTGTGCTCGAGCCTCCGGCGCCGCTCAGCCAGCCGCTTGGCTTCCTCGCGCAGGGAACGCTCCTCGGCGTCGAGTCGGGCAAGGGTACGACTCGCCTCGGAAATCGCGCGCTCGGAATCGCGCAGTGCATCGCGCGCTTCGCGCTGGCTGGACTCTTTCTCATCGAGCCGCGATTGGAGCTTTCCGATGCGATTGCGCAGCTCGACTAGTCGCCGCTCCTGCGTCGCCGCTTGGTCTTCCGCGTGGGACAGACCCTGCGGGGCCGCGCTAAGCAGCGCGGTCAGAAGCAGCGGCGCGGCGCGATCGAACGCGTTCAGGCCTTTGCCTTGCCTTGCGCCGATACCGCAGCGAGGCGCCGCGCCACCTCGTCGTCGTCTCCGAGGTAGTAGTGTTTGATCGGCTTCAGTCCGGAGTCGAGCTCGTAGACCAGCGGAACGCCGGTCGGAATATTGAGCTCGACGATGTCGGTGTCCGAGATTTCGTCGAGATACTTGACCAGTGCGCGCAGCGAGTTTCCATGCGCGGCGATGATGACCCGCTTGCCGGCGCGAATGGCCGGCGCGATCGATTGGTTCCAGTAAGGCATCACGCGGGCGACCGTGTCCTTGAGGCATTCGGTCAGCGGAAGCTCCGTATCGGGGAGCGCAGCGTAGCGCGCATCGTTCGCCGGGTGCCTCGGATCGCCGCGCTCGAGGGCTGGGGGCGGCACGTCATAGCTGCGGCGCCAGACGAGCACCTGACGTTCGCCGAATTTTGCGGCCGTTTCGGCCTTGTTCAATCCTTGCAGGGCGCCGTAGTGCCGCTCGTTGAGGCGCCAGCTCTTCTCGACGGGGAGCCACGCGAGATCCATTTCCTCGAGGACTAGCCAAAGAGTCCGGATCGCTCGCTTCAGCACCGAAGTGTAGGCGACGTCGAAGCCGTATCCCCCGGCTTTGAGAAGTTGACCGGCGGCGCGCGCTTCCTCGACCCCACGGCCCGAGAGGTCGACGTCGGTCCAGCCCGTAAACCGGTTCTCGCGGTTCCAGTCGGATTCGCCGTGGCGCAGAAGCACGAGCCGGTGCGCGGGTTTGCTCATGGGCGGGACGCTGATGGGTGGTCGCGAATCAGGCGATTGTCTATCGACCGCTATTCTATAATAGCGAGTCCTGACAACCGGGAATGGCGCATGAAGCGCGACGAATTCGATCTCATCGAGAAGCAGGAGCACATCGAGCAGGCCGCGCGAGCGCTGAAGGCAATGTCGCATCCGCTGCGTCTCAAGATCCTGTGCGTACTCGGTCCGGACGAGGTGAGCGTGCAGGACATCGTGGATACGGTCGGCACCTCGCAATCCAACATTTCGCAGCACTTGGCGATCCTGCGCGACAAGGGGGTACTGCGCGCGCGCAAGGACGCGAACCGGGTTTTCTACCGAGTGGGAGACGAGCGCACGCTCAAGCTCATCGGGATGATGCGAGAGGTATTTTGCGGCGGGCCGCGCGCCTAGCCCGTCGGCAACATGGAATTCGTCAAGAACAATATTCTGCTGTTCGCGGTTGCATTGGTGTCGGGCGCTATGCTGCTGTGGCCGTTGGTCCGCCGCCAGGCGGGAGGACCCTGGGTGAACACCGTGCAGGCGACCCAGCTGATCAACCGTGAGGATGCCGCGGTGGTGGATGTGCGCGAGCAATCCGAGTACGTTCAGGGACACATACTCGGCGCAAAGAATCTTCCGCTGTCCCTGATCGGGAAGCGCGCGGGCGAGATCGACAAGCTCAAGACGCGGCCGGTGATCCTGTGCTGTGCGAGCGGCAGCCGATCTTCACAGGCCGTCGCCTTGTTCAAGGCAAACGGGATCGACAAGGTGTACAACCTTTCCGGCGGCTTCGCCGCCTGGCAGCAGGCCGGTCTCCCAGTGGAAAAGTAAGATGGCCACCGTCGTCATGTACTGCACCGCGGTTTGTCCCTATTGCCAGTCCGCCGAAAGACTGCTCGCGGAGAAAGGCGTGCGCGACATCGAGAGAATCCGCGTCGATCTCGACCCGGCACGGCGTGACGAAATGCGACGCAGGACCGGGCGGCACACGGTGCCGCAGATCTGGATCGGGGAGCGCCACATCGGCGGGTGCGACGATCTGTATGCTCTGGAAGGCGATGGCGAGCTCGACGAGTTGTTGACGAACCGCGAGGCGGGTCGCACGGCCTAGCCGCGTGAGTCGCTTCACTTTCGGACGCGCGCGCCGGCGCGCCCGATGCACGGAGAAAATTCTGCGATGAGCGATGACCAGCCGTCCTTCCAGATCGAAAAGATCTACGTCAAGGATCTTTCGCTCGAGATACCGAACGCGCCGCAGGCGTTTCTTCAGGCCGAATCGCCTCAGCTCGAGGTTCAGATCCGCAACGGCGCGGAGCAGGTCACCGAGACGCTGTTCGAGGTGGCGGTCACGGTGACGGTCACCGCGCGCACAGGCGACAAGACGCTCTTTCTCGCCGAAGCGACGCAAGCCGGGATATTCACAGTGCGCGGCGTGCCGAAGGAAGAAATGGACCCGCTGCTAGGAGTCGCGTGTCCGACGATCGTTTATCCGTACCTGCGCGAGACCATTTCGGATCTCATCACGCGCGCAGGCTTTCCGCCGGTGCTGCTTGCGCCGGTCAGCTTCGAGGCGATTTACGCGCGGCGCGCGCAGGACGGTGGGTCCGAGCCGCGCATCGAGATCGCGAACTAACGCGGCGGAGCGCGGATCTTTCAAACGCTTTTCCCCGGTCATCATGCGCCGACTCGCAGTCTTCACGCTCTTCCCCCTCGTTGCGACTTTTGCGGCGAACGCAGCAGAGTTCCGCAGCGTCGAGGAGACCGCCGTCGTGCTCTACGACGCGCCCTCGAGGGCGGCTACACCGGTTTACGTCGTTTCGCGCCACTACCCGCTCGAAATCATCGTCAACCTGGAATCCTGGGCGAAAGTGAGGGACCACACGGGCGCCTTGTCATGGATCGAGAAGCGCTCACTCTCGGACAGGCGCACCGTGGTCGTGACGGCTCCGTCGGCAGAAGTGCGCGCGCGGCCCGAGGACGGCGCACCGATCGCGTTCGTGGTCGCGCAGAACGTCGCGCTGGAACTCGTCGAGATCGCGCCGGGAGGATGGCTGCGGGTCCGTCACTCCGACGGCGCGAACGGGTTCCTGCGCGCGAATCTGGTGTGGGGCAACTAGTCAGCCGAAGCGCTGCGCAACGAGCTCTGCAATGAGCCGCGCGGAGCGACGCGTTGCCGTGCTCGGCGCGGGCGCATGGGGAACTGCGCTCGCCTGCTCGCTCGTGCCGCGTCTTGCCGTGACCCTGTGGGCGAGGGATCGGGCGCAAGTAGACACCCTGCGCGATGCGCGGCGCAATGCGCGCTATCTTCCCGAGATAGAGCTTCCGGGCACGCTCGACCTGAGCGCGGAGCTTCCCGTCGCCGTTCGTGGCGCGGAATTGCTGCTTGCGGCGACGCCGGTTGCGGGGCTGCGCGACCTGCTCGAGCGCCTTCGTTCAATCGCTGTGCACACCCCGCTCGTTTGGGTGTGCAAGGGATTCGAGCAGGGCACCGGGCTGCTGCCGCACCAGATCGTAGAGGAGATTCTCGGCCGGGACGCGCGCTGCGGCGCACTCTCGGGTCCGTCGTTCGCGCTCGAGGTCGCGCGAGGACTGCCCTGCGCGCTCACGCTTGCGGCGCGCGATGCGGCGTTTGCTCGAGAAGCGGCTGCGCTGCTGCACGGCGGAAGACTGCGGATCTACTACAACGCCGACTTGGTCGGCGTCGAGATCGGGGGCGCGGTTAAGAACGTGATGGCGATCGCGGTGGGAATCAGCGACGGGCTCGGGCTCGGTCAGAACGCACGCGCGGCGCTGGTCACGCGCGGACTGGCCGAGATCACGCGGCTGGGAGTGGCGGCCGGCGGCGCGGCGGAGACCTTCATGGGGCTCGCCGGAGCGGGGGATCTGATTCTGACCGCGACCGGCGACTTGTCGCGCAACCGGCGTGTGGGGCTCGAGCTCGCGCGTGGCAGACGCCTGGAGGACATTCTCACCGAGCTCGGTCACGTCGCCGAGGGAGTGCGCTCGGCAAGGGAGGTCGTGAGGCTCGCGGCGGAGCGTGGCGTCGAGATGCCGGTGACCGAGGCAGTCAACGCGGTGCTGGACGGCGACATTTCTGCACGGCAAGCGGCGGAGCTACTCCTCGCGCGCGACCCGAAGCGCGAGGAAAGCTAGCGACCCGATTGCCCGCAAAAGCCCAGCTGGCGCCACGCCTCGAACACTGCGACCGCGACGGCGTTGGACAAGTTGAGACTGCGGTTGCCGGGCCGCATCGGCAAGCACAGCCGTCGCTCCTCGGGGAACTCTTCGAGTACGCTGGGGGGCAGCCCTTGCGTCTCGGGACCGAACACCAATGCATCATCGAGCGCGAAGTGAACTTCCGCGTAACTTCGTGCGCCGCGAGTCGTGAACGCGAACATCCGCTGTCCCGCGAGCGCCTCGCGGCACAGCGGCCAAGCGGAGTGAACTCGCACGTTCGCGAGGTCACGATAGTCGAGCCCGGCGCGCTTGAGGCTTCGATCGTCGATCGAAAAACCGAGCGGCTCCACGAGGTGCAGCCGTGAGCCCGTGTTCGCCGCGAGGCGTATGACATTGCCGGTGTTCGGTGGAATTTCCGGCGCGTAAAGTACGATGTCGAGCATAGGGGCAGGGGCGGCGCGATTTTCAGCCGCGCGTCACGCCTCCGCAGGGGGGAACGTGCGTGCAATGACGCAATTCACGACACGCGATGCGCCTGCCTGCTTGAGCGTTCTCGCGATTTCGGCGAGCGTCGCACCGGTCGTCATGACGTCGTCGACGACCGCGACCGCCGCACCGTCGAAGCACCGGGGGCATCGAAACGCGGCACGCACGTTTCGTGCGCGTTCCGCCCAGGGCAGGTCCGACTGCGCCGGCGTGTCGCGGGTGCGCTCGCACAGGCGAGGGTCGAGGATGGCGCCGAGCGCCGCGGCCAAGGGGCGCGCCAGCTCCATGGCCTGGTTGTAGCCGCGGGCGCGAAGCCTCGCCGTGGAGAGCGGCACGGGGAGCACCCAATCGATGCGCTCGGCACGCCCTACACGGTCGGCGAGCAGGCGGCCCAGCCACGGCGCCAAAGCGAGCTCGCCACGGAACTTCAGCGCGTGCACAAGCACGTCGGCGGGAAAGCGATACCGAAGCGCGGCGAATGTTGCATCGTATGGAGGCGGATCCGCCAGACAGCGCCCGCAGGTCTCGCCGCCGTGAGAGTCGAGACCGCAGCGCGGGCACAGTCCATCAGAGATTCGCGGCAGGTCGGCGTCGCAGGCGGCGCAAAGCAGCGCGTCCGGCCTCGCGCCGTCCGCTCCGCCGCGGCACAGGAAGCAGGAGCCGCCGAACACCAAGCCGGCGACTCGACCTGCGGCGCGTGCGAGATAGGTGGTCACGGTGTGACGGCGATTATGCGCCTTGACGCGCGCTCGGGCGGACCGCGAGAATCGCT
>JBFGLA010000116.1:0-8040 GCA_041576355.1 Burkholderiales bacterium | reverse complement strand
TAGTACTCGATCGCTTCCGCCGCCCGCCGCCCATGAGCGATCGCCTCGACCGCGGTTGCGGGTCCGAGGACGACGTCGCCGCCGGCATACACGCCCGGGTCCTGCGTGGCGAGCGAGAAGCGGTCCACGTCGACCGTGCCGCGCTTCGATACCGGCGGCCCGCCATCGGGGACGACCGGCTTCTGGCCGATCGCACGGATGATGTTTGCCGCCGGGGTCTCGATGAAATCGCCGTCGATCGGAATCGGCCGCCTGCGGCCGCCGTCGTCGAAATTCCCCAGGCGCATGCGCTGAAGCTTGAGCGCTCTGGCGCCGCCTTTTCCGTCCTTCAGCACCTCGACCGGAGCGACGAGGAACTCGAACTTCACCCCTTCTTCCAGCGCCTCCTCGATCTCCACCGGATGCACCGGCATTTCCTCGCGCGTGCGGCGATAGGCGACGGTGACGCGCTTCGCACCCAGGCGCAGTGCGCTGCGCGCGGCGTCGATCGCGGTGTTGCCGCCGCCCACCACGACCGCATCGCCCTTCAGCCTGGGCATGGTGCTTTCTTCAACCTTCTTCAGGAATTCGATCCCGGAGGCCACGCCGCGCGCCTCCTCGCCCGGGACGCCCAGGGTCACGTCCGACCAGGCCCCGCTGCCGACGAAGACCGCGTCGTATTCCTTGCGCAGCCGCGCGATCGATTGCTTCTTTCCGACGGGCGATTCGCAGACGATCTTCACCCCCAGGTCCGTGATGCGCTTGATGTCGCGCTCCAGTTCCTCGCGCGGCAGCCGGTATTCGGGGATGCCGTAGCGCAGCATCCCGCCGGGCTCGGCCATCGCCTCGTACACCGTCACCTCGTGCCCGAGGCGGCGCAGGAAGTACGCCGCCGTGAGCCCCGCCGGGCCCGCGCCGACGACCGCGGTGCGCCGGCGTTCCTCCGCCGGTCGCTCCATGATCGGCACCTTGACCGTGGGCGAAGAATCGACCATGAAACGCTTCACCGCGCGTATCGCCACCGGCGCGTCGACCGTCTCGCGCCGGCAGTGCGACTCGCAAGGATGCGGGCAGACGCGCGCGCAGACCGAAGGGAACGGGTTGCGCTCCATGTGGCTGAGCAGCGCCTCTTCCTCGCGTCCCTCGGCGACGAGCGACAGGTAGGCCGGAATGTCGACCTCGCTCGGGCAGCCGTTGGAGCAGGTGGCGACGAAGAGCGGCTGGCACACCCCCGCCGGGCAGCGCTTCTCGCGCACGTGCGCCAGGTACTCGTCGCGGAAGTACTTGAGGGTCGTGAGCACCGGGTTCGGCGCGGTCTGGCCCAGGCCGCACAGCGACCCCTTGCCCACCGCCTGGCCGAGCGCTTCCAGCTGCGCGATGCTCCGCTCGGTGCCGCGTCCCTCGCAGATGTCGTCGAGGATCATGCGCATCTGGCGCGTGCCGAGGCGGCACGGCGCGCACTTCCCGCAGGACTCCTTTTCCGTGAAGGTCACGAAGTAGCGCGCGAGGTCGACCATGCAGGTCGTCTCGTCCATGACGACCAGCCCGCCCGAGCCCATGATCGAGCCCGCCTTGGCGAGCGACTCGTAGTCGATCGGCAGGTGCATCATGCTCGCGGGAATACAGCCGCCCGACGGTCCGCCCGACTGCACGCCCTTCAACGCGCGGCCGCCCTTCACGCCGCCGCCGATCTCGTAGACGAGCTGGCGCAGCGGCATGCCCATCGGGACCTCGACCAGACCGGTGTTGTTCACCTTGCCGACGAGCGAGAAGATCTTGGTGCCTTTGCTGCGCTCGGTCCCGAGCGCGGCATACGCGTCGCCGCCATCGTTGACGATATGCGGAACGTTGCCCCAGGTCTCGACGTTGTTGATGTTGGTCGGCTTGCCGAAGAGGCCTCGCGCCGCGGGAAACGGCGGGCGCGCCTTCGGCATGCCGCGGCTGCCCTCGATGCTGGCGATGAGCGCCGTCTCCTCGCCGCACACGAACGCCCCGGCGCCTTCCTTGATGGTGATGTCGAACGAGAAATCCGAGCCGAGGATGTGCTCGCCCAGCAGCCCGCGCTCGCGCATCTGCGCGATCGCGATCCGCAGCCGCTCGATCGCAAGCGGGTACTCGGCGCGTATGTAGATATAGCCGTGCGACGAGCCGATCGCGCGAGCGCCGATCGCCATGCCCTCGAGCACCGAGTGCGGGTTGCCTTCGAGGAGCGAGCGGTCCATGAACGCGCCCGGGTCGCCCTCGTCCGCGTTGCAGATGACGTATTTCTCGTCGCCTTGCGCGGCGCGGCAGAACTTCCACTTCTGCCCGGTGGGAAAGCCGCCGCCGCCGCGGCCGCGCAGCCCGGAGCGCTCGACCTCGCCGATGATTTGCTCCGGGGTCATGTCGAACAGCGCCTTGGCCAGCGCGGCATATCCGCCCTCGCGGATGTAATCGTCGATCCGGGTCGGATCGATGCGGTCGTTCATGCCGAGGACGAGGCGCATCTGGTGCTGGTAGAACGGGATCGCTTCCTCCGCCGGAAATCGCCGCCCCGGTATTCCCGGCACCGCGCCCGGCATCTCGTAGAGCAGCCGCTCGATCACCTGGCCGCGCGCCACCGTCTTCTCGACGATGTCGGGGATGTCGTCCGCCTTGACGCGGCAGTACAGCGTCCCGGGCGGGCGCACCGCGACAAGCGAGCCGTTCTCGCAGAAGCCGCGGCAGCCGGTCATGACCACTTCGACCTGGTTGTGGAGCTTGGCGCGCCTCAATGCCTTGTCGAAGCCGGCTAGGATCTCGTCCCCGCCGCAGGCCTTGCAGCCGGTGCCCATGCACACGAAGATGCGCCGCTGGTGGGGGTCGAACGATGCGCCGAGCTGCGCGCGCAGCGCCTCCAGCTCGGTGCGGGTCGCGAGTGTCGTCATTTGCGCGCTCCCCGGGCGGCGGGCTTGGCGCGCGTGCCGCGCGTCCTGCCTTTGGATGCGCCAGCAGAAAGGTCGTGCAGCACTTTCTTGATCGATGCGCTGGTCTGCTGGCGCAGCACCTTGTCGTCGAGAACCACAACCGGGGCGAGCGCGCAGGCGCCGAAGCAGGCGACCGACTCGAGCGTCAGCGACCCGTCAGCCGTGGTCCCGCCCGGGGCGACCTTGAGGTCCGCCTGGACTTCCTCCATCAGCTTGCCGCTGCCGCGCACGTAGCAGGCGGTGCCGCCGCAGACGGTCACGCGGTGCCGGCCCGGTTTCTGGAAGCGGAACTGAGCATAGAAGCTCGCGACGCCTTCCACCACGGCCGGCGCGGCGCCGACATGACGCGCGATCGAGCGGATCGCGTCGGGTGGCAGATAGCCCAGCGCCGCCTGCGCCGACTGCAGCATCGGGATGGTCGATGAGCGTGATGGCGGGAACTGCGCTCTTGCGGTGGCAATCCACTGCCGGACTAGGGGATCGAGCTGCGCCCCCCCTTCTCGCGAGCCGCCGTTGCCCTGTGGTCCGGCTTTGAGAGTGCGTCTAGCTTTCGGGGATGAACCGCGGCTCCCAAGCCTGCTCATAGTTACTCTCCGGCGCACAAGTGCGTATCCTGCATCGAAAAGTCGGTGGGATCCTTTGATCTAGGTCTATTTCTCGGACCGCCTGCCCCTTCAAACTAAAGGTGCTCGGAAAAACGCTCGAGAACACAGATCCTCCTGGAGGATTACATGAGCAGATTTGTCGAGAATCCCACCGACTTCGCAGCAGACTGCGTGCGGCAAAACGGGCAGTGCGCGGTAGTTCGGGAGAACTTTCTCTTCCTCGAGGATGGCAATGAGTCCGCTGCCGTCAATCAGCTGCAGCGGAAATGCGGGCATGTCGTGATCATTCCCGATGCTTCGGCCAAGGGGCGGGCATTGCTCTACCACACCAGCTGTCAACGAATGACCGACGCGGTCAGTCAGATATTTCAGGGTCATCTGAGCGCGCCGGCGAGCTTGCCGCACGCGTCTTCGGAAATGTCGATGGGCGAGCTTTACCGCCGACGCGTCGCCATTTCATATGACCACTGCAGGGCGAAGGTGGAAGGTTTCGGATTCGGGGACGCGCCTCGGGAGTCCTGCGCGTTAGGTTGACCGTCTACCCCCGAATCAAGGCGGGGACTGAATCGGCCGGTAGATCGGGCGCGCGCGGCGCCCTAATCCTCCGACCGGGATCGGCTCGCGGGGGACTCGCCCCCGCGGCGCTCAGTGCGGGTGCGTGATTTGGCGAAAAAGAGGCGGTACGTCAACCCAGCCGGCGAACATCACTTCCGCCTCGTATTCGGCTGCCGCGTCACGGTCTTTCCGAAACAACCTTGTCCACAGGTTCGTCAGGATCCGCATTTTCGCCTCCGTCGTTTAAGCCCGCGCACTTGGGCCCTCTATCTGAGATGACGACCCTATTGCCGCGCTCTTGAGTCCATCGTACTCGTGCAACGTGTCAAAGAGGGTTCGGGCGGACGGGTTTGGCACAATTTGACCGTGACTACCGCTGCGCGCCGGGGCGCAGTCCTGTCGCCTACAACAAAAGGCGGTGTGTCATTCCGTCGGCGTTACGGCGCACACAGAATCTTGCAATTGAGGTCCGGACGGCGGCGAATCGGAATCATTTCACCCCCCGAAACATCCCGACAGGGCGTCTGTCTACGAGAGTAGGATGAATGTGCGGTGCAATTTCGAAAGGAGGTCAGCCATGCCGATCGCCTATACCGTCCAGAAGTACCTCGAGCAGCAGCAGGTTCCATTCGAAGTCGTGACCCATCCGCACTCGGTTTCCAGCTTGCGCACGGCCGACCAGGCGCACGTCCAGCCGAGCGCGATCGCCAAGGCGGTTCTGGTCGAAGACGATCTCGATCACAACCGCTTTCTCATGGCGGTGGTGCCGGCGAGCCACCGCGTGCAGCTCGACAAGCTCGCGCTGCGCGCGGGGCGCCCGGTGCATCTCGCCACCGAGGAGGACGCCGCCGGGCTCTTCACCGACTGCGAAGCCGGGGCCATCCCGCCGCTCGGTCCCGCCTACGGGGTCGATACGATCTGGGAAGACAGCCTCATGGAGCAGCCGGAGCTTTACTTCGAGGCCGGCGACCACGAGCACTTGGTGCGGCTGAAGGCGAAGGACTTCATCCGGCTCCTGCCCGGCTCGCCGCACGGCGAGTTCAGCCGGCCACGCTGACTCCGGGCCGGCTCTTAGCGGCCGGCCGGGACCCAGCGCGCCGCTCGCTTCTCGGCAAACGACGCCAGGCCTTCCGCGGCCTCGGCCGACTGGCGCTTGGCGGCGTGCTGCGCGACCAGGCGCTCGAAGCTCCCCTCGCTCATCCGCCCCCACGCGAACTCGAGCGCGGCCGCCTTGGTCTGCGCGTTCGCCTCGGGCGCGTTCTGCAGCAGCTGGTTGACCATGCGCGCGCCTGCCGCCTCCAGCTCGGCGAGCGGAACGACCTCGTGCACGAGTCCGATGCGGCGCGCCTCGTGGGCGTCGAAGCGCTCGCCGGTTTGCGCGTAGCGCCGCACCTGCCTCACGCCGATCGCATCCGCGAGCTGGGGGATGATGATCCCGCCCATCAGGCCCCAGCGCGTCTCGGCGATCGAGAACTGGGCGTTGTCCGCAGCGACGACGATGTCGCACGCGGCGACGATGCCGGTGCCGCCGCCGAAGCAGGCGCCCTGCACGAGCGCGATCGTGGGAACCGGCAGCTCGTTCAGGCGCCGCACGGCGAGCGCGGTGTCGCGCGAGGCGGCGAGGTTCTCTTCCGGCGAGCGCGCGGCCAGGCCACGAATCCAGTTGAGGTCGGCGCCCGCCTGGAAGTGCTTGCCTGCGCCGCGCAGAACGACGGCGCGAAGGACGGGCTCGTTTCCGAGGGCGGCGATCGCATCGAGCACGCCGGCGATGAACTCGGCGTTGTAGGCGTTGTTCACTTCGGGCCGGTTGAAGATGACGGTTGCGACGCCGCGATCGTCGATCGAGCGGAGGACGGGTAGCGCGGAATTTGGGCTCATCGCATGGCTCGCTTAGGCTATCGGGACAAGCGCAGTCTAGCGCGTGATCGGCGATGCGCGACTGAGCTATGCTGCGAGGCATCTTCCGATCCTTCCCGTTCGTGCCCAACGACAGCGGGCGCAAGCTCGCCCTTCTTTGCGTCGCCACGCTCACGGTCATGGCGCCGACCGTGATCGCGCCGGCGCTGCCGCGGCTGGCGGACGCGTTTCGCGAGCAGCCACAGGTCGAGCTGCTTGCCAAGCTCGTGCTGACCCTGCCCGCGATCTTCATCGCGCTCGGGGCGCCGCTCGCGGGCGCGATCGTCGACCGCTTCGGGCGGCTCGCGTTGCTGCGCGGCTGCCTGGTGCTCTACGGGCTCGCCGGGGCGGCGGGCTATGTGCTCACCGATCTGACCGCGATCCTCGTCAGCCGCGCGGCGCTCGGGGTTGCGATCGCGGGCACGATGACGACGCTCGGCGCGCTGGTCGGCGACTACTTCCACGGCGAGGCGCGCGCGCGCTTTGCCAGCGTGCAGAGCATGTCGATGTCGCTCGGCGCGACGGCCTCGGTCGCCGTGGGCGGGCTGCTCGCCGATCTCGACTGGCGCCTGCCCTTCCTCGTGTATCTCCTCGGGTGGCTCGTGCTCATCCCGACCGGGCTTTACCTGCGCGAGCCGGCGCATGCGAGCGAGGCGGGCGGCGCTCGGGCCGATCGCGCTGCGGTGCCGTGGCGGCGGGTGGCCGCGGCCTACGCGATTACCTTCTTCGCGGTCGCCGTCTTCTACATGACGCCGGTCCAGATGCCGTTTCTCGTGCGCGACGTCGGCGTGACCTCGAGCGCCGCCGCGGGGCTCGTGATCGTCGTCTCATCGCTCGCCTCCGCCTCGGGGGCGCTCGCTTATGCACGCGTCAGCGCAAAACGCAGCGTGTTCGCGGTCTACGCCTGGGCATTCGGACTGATCGCGTGCGGGTACGGGCTGATCGGTCTGGCGCCGTCGTACGCCTCGGCGCTCGCCGGCGCATTGATTTCTGGGATCGGCGTCGGGCTCTTCTTTCCCAACAGCCACCTCTGGCTCCTCGCGCTCGCGCCGGCGCACGCGCGGGGCCGGCTCACGGGCGGGCTGACCGCGGCGCTCTTTCTGGGACAGTTCTGCTCGCCGTTCCTCGTGCAGCCGCTGATCGCGTTCGGGTCGATCCCGCTGGCGTTCGTCTTCGCCGCGGCAGCGTCGGCGCTCGCCGCGGCGCTGCTCGGAGCGCTGCGCCGGCTGGCGTGACGGCCGGGGCGCGCTACAGCCTGAACCCGAGCTGCAGCGCGACGATCACTTCCTCGTCCTTGCGCCCGGCGATCGCGGCATCGAGGTGCAGGCCGAAGAGCGACAATCCGAGCCCGATGGACGGAATGCCTTTGTAGTTGCCGGTCAGGTCGCCGCGGTAGCCCACGCGCAGCTGCAGCGTGCGAAAGACGTCGAACTCGGCGCCGATCGCGGCGAAGCGCGTCGGCATGTCGAATCCGATCGGCTTGTTCTCGGTGAGATCGAGGTCGACCGCGACCGTGGTCCAGCTGGTGTGGTGGCTCACCCCGGCGCGAAACTGCGGCTTCAGCTCGATCGTGTTGCCGAGCACGGTGGTGTAGCTGCGCGAGATCAGGTTCTTGCCGACCAGTCCCGCCTTGAATCCCGATCCGAGCTGCTTGGCGAGCCCCAGGTCGAGGTTGGCGCCGCTGAAATCCCGGCGGCCCGTGTCAAGATCGATCTCCGACTGCTGCGGGCTGATGCTGTAGTCGATGGTCAGCACCCTGACCGCCTTGGGCGTGATGCCGATCGCGAGCTTGTCGAGCGAGTCGAATTCGTGCGCGAGCGAGACGCCGCTTTCGACCAATGCGACCGCGCGCACGTTGAGTCGCGACTGGAAGTTGGGATCGTTCAGGGTATTGTTGGCCGGATTACCGAACGCGGCGATCAGGGCATCGCGATCGGGCGCGGTGCCGCTCGCCGCGAATGTCGCCGCCAGGCCCTGGTAGTTGTTGAGCAGCGCATCGTCGCTTCCGGCGTAGACAAGCTGCGCGCTGATATCCGCCTTTGCGGCAGCGTAGAGCCCCC
>JBFGLA010000115.1:0-8103 GCA_041576355.1 Burkholderiales bacterium | reverse complement strand
GGCGCAGCGTGTCTTCCTGCGCGGCGACATCCAGGCCGCCCTCGGTCGTGATCTCGTGGCGACCTTCGGGAACGAGCATCGCCATCTCGGGCCGCACCCGGCACGCGATCTCGACCATTTCCGCGGTCGCCGCCATCTCGAGATTGAGCTTGATATGGGTCAGCTCGCGCAGACGGCGCACGTCTTCGTCCTGGATGTGGCGCCGGTCCTCGCGCAGGTGCACCGTGATGCCGTCCGCGCCGCCGAGGTGCGCCTCGACCGCCGCCCAGACGGGATCCGGCTCGTAGGTGCGCCGCGCCTGGCGCACGGTCGCCACGTGATCAACGTTTACGCCGAGCTCGATCATAGATCCTGCAGCTGCATGAGCACCGTGCGCGTGTGCAGCGGCTGGCCGCCGAGCCGGTGGGATATCAATGCGCGCATCAATGCCCTCGCCTCGTCGCGCGTTTCGGCGCGCGTATAGTCGTCGTTCGCGATGTCGAGCAACGTGCGGCCGCTCACGCTGCCTTCCGCCGCCGGGACTCCGTTCGTGGCGACCGGGCCCCGGTCGGGCTCGTACCGGTAACGGCGTTCCGGATCGATCATCGCGCCGCTCATCGCCTCGCGATCGAGTGCGGGAGCATACCCGAGTTCGACCAGCAGCCGCCGCTCGAAGTTGCGCAGCAGCGGGGATTGCGATCCTTGCGACGCGCACAGTCCGGCGAGGGTCTCGACGTAGACGTCGAACAGCCGCTCGTGCGGATCTTCGCGCGGCAGCAGGCGCAGCAGCAGCTCGTTCAGGTAGAAGCCGCACATCAGGCCGATTCCCTCGGGGACGCGCTGTCCGCCCGACCACTCCGCGCCGGTCAGCGTGCCGAGATCGGAGGAAGCGCTCCAGTTCAGGCGCAACGGATGAAAAGCGAGCAGCAGCCCACGCAGCGCCGAGCGCGGGCGGCGCGCCCCCTTCGCGAGCAGCGCGACGCGCCCATGGTGGCGCGTCATCGCCTCGACGATGAGGCTCGTTTCCTTGTAGGCGTAGCTGTGCAGGACGTACCCAGGCTCCAGCTCGACCCGGCGGCGCGCTCCGGTGCTAGCCATAGCCCAACCGGCGCAGGATGCGCTCGTCGTCGGTCCAGCCCTTGCGAACCTTCACCCACACGCCGAGATAGACCTTGCCGTTGAACAGCGCTTCCATGCCCAGGCGCGCCCCTTGAGCGATCCGCTTCAGCCGGGCGCCGCCGGTCCCGACGACGATCGCCTTCTGGCTCTCGCGCTCGACCAGGATCGTCGCCTCGATGCGCCGCATCCGCCCTTCTTCACGAAAGCTCTCGATCACCACCTCGCAGCGGTAGGGAAGCTCCTCGCCGAGCAAGCGGTAAAGCTTCTCGCGCAGGAGCTCCGCGGCGAAGAAGCGCTCGTCGCGATCGGTCAGCTGATCCGGGGGATACATCGCGGGCGCGACCGGAAGCGCCGCGCGCAGGACTCGAAGCAGCTCGGGCAGGTTTTCGCCGGACTGCGCGCTCACCGGGACGATCGCGCGCAATTCGCGTTCCTGCGAGATTCCGTGGAGAAAGGGGATCATGCGTGCGCGCGCCTTCACGCGGTCGATCTTGCTCGCGACCGCGACGATTGTCTGCCCGGCCGGTATGAGATCGAGCACGGCGCGATCTTCCGCGCCGAAGCGCAGCACCTCGACCGTCCACGCCACCACGTCCGCGTCGCGGACGAGCGCCCCCGCGCGCCGGTTGAGCGTGCGGTGCAGCGCGTCGCGCCGCCGCAGCTGGTAGCCCGGCGCATCGACGAACACGTACTGGCAGTCCGCGGTGGTGAGGACTCCGGTCACCAGGTGGCGCGTCGTCTGCGCCTTGGGTGAGACGATCGACAGCTTCTCGCCCACCAGCCGGTTGAGCAGGCTCGACTTGCCGGTGTTCGGGCGCCCGACGATCGCGATCGTGCCGCAGCGAAATTCGCTCATCGCGCGATGCGGCTGAGCACGCCCTCGGCCGCCTGCTGCTCGGCGCGCCTGCGCGACGTGCCGGTCCCGACCGCGCGTACACCGAGCTCCTCGACCACGCACTCGACCTCGAAGGTCGCGCGGTGCGCCGCGCCGTGGACCGCGGTGACCCGGTACTCCGGCAACTTCAACCGCTGCGCCTGCAGCGTCTCCTGCAACCGGGTCTTCGCGTCCTTGTCCTCCGCCTCCGGGTCGAGCGCGTCGATACGCGCTCCGTATACCCGCAGGATCACGGCGCGGGCCGAGTCGTATCCCCCGTCGAGAAAAACCGCGCCGAATATCGCTTCCAGCGCGTCGGCCAGGATCGAGGGACGAACCTGCGGCGCGCCCAGACGCTCGCCTTCGCCGAGCTGGACGAGGCCCTCGACGCCCAGCGAGCGCGCCACCTCGGCGAGCGTCTCCTCGCGCACCAGCGCGGCGCGTAAGGGCGTCAACCGGCCCTCGGGCAGGTCCGGGAAGCGCTCGCACAAGGCCTCCGCCACCGCGCATCCCAGCACTCCGTCGCCGAGGAATTCCAGCCGCTCGTTGTTCGGAAATCCGTGGCTGCGGTGAGTGAGCGCCTGATCGAGCAGCGCCGGATCGCGGAATCCGTATCCCAGGCGCTCCAGGAAAAGAGGCGGTACCGGAGACAAGGCGGGATCAGCGCTCCCGGGCTTTCGTGCTGGCGGAAAAATCGATATAAAGGCCGACGTTCGCCGCCAGCGGCACTTCTTTGCGGTAAGCGAACGAGATCACGAGGTCGCCGCCTTCCTTCGTGATGTCGAGGTCTTCGGGCTTCACCACGGTGACGTCGTCGATCACGGAGCGGTTGTAGAACGACTTGCGCACGTCGGCGACCGTCGGGCTGCCCTCGGTTGCGATCGTGTTGATGATCTTCTTCGCCGTCTGGTACTCCAGGAACGCGGGCACGAGCTTCATCCCGAACAGCGCGAGAATGACGAGAACGAACGCCCCCAGTAGAAGCCCGGTGAGCGTGATGCCGTGTTGTCTCTTGCGCATGCTGTGCTCCCACCCTGGTCGGTCAGCGGAACGTTCCGAACCGCCCAATCTCGCTCAAGTTCAGCCAGATGAAGAACGCGCGTCCGACGACATTCTCGTCCGGCACGAAGCCCCACACTCGGCTGTCGCTCGAGCTGTCCCGGTTGTCCCCCATCACGAAATAATGCCCCTCGGGAACCGTGCACGCCAGGCCGCCGTTATTGTAGTTGCAATTTCTCGCGAACGGGAACGAGCGCGCGTGCGATGTGAACGATGCCGCATGTTCGTCGAGCAGAATCTCGTGCTCGGCCCCGTCGAGCTTCTCGACGTAGCGGCGCGAGAACTGCATGCGCTCCTTCGATAGATAGTCTTCGATCTGGCGCACCGGCACGGGCTCGCCGTTGATCGAAAGCCGCTTGTCGCGGTATTCGACCCGGTCGCCGGGAAGACCGACCACGCGCTTGATGTAGTCGAGCGACGGGTCCTCCGGGTAGCGGAAGACCATGACGTCGCCGCGCTGCGGGGCTCCCAGCTCGACGATCTTCTTGTTGATGACCGGCAGGCGAATCCCGTAGACGTACTTGTTCACGAGAATGAAATCGCCCACCAGCAGCGTCGGAATCATGGAACCCGAGGGAATCTTGAACGGCTCGACCAGGAACGACCGGAGCAGGAACACGATGAGGATGACGGGGAAAAAACTGATCGAGTACTCGACCCACCAGGGCTGCCGGCCGGTGCGCGATTTCCTCAGCCAGGCCGCATCGAGCGCCCAGACGACGCCCGTCACGACGAGCAGGATCAGAAGAAAAAGCGCGAAGCTCACCGGAACGGACTCCTATTTCTCGCCCATCTGCAGGACGGCAAGGAACGCCTCCTGCGGGATCTCCACCGATCCCACCTGCTTCATGCGCTTCTTGCCTTCCTTCTGCTTCTCCAGAAGCTTGCGCTTGCGGGTGATGTCGCCGCCGTAGCACTTCGCGAGCACGTTCTTGCGCAGCGCCTTCACGTTTTCGCGCGCCACGATGTGAGAGCCGATCGCCGCCTGGATCGCGACATCGAACATCTGGCGCGGGATCAGGTCGCGCAAGCGGGACACCAGGTCGCGCCCGCGCGGCTGCGCGCTCGATCGATGCACCATGCTCGAGAGGGCGTCCACGCGCTCCCCGTTGACGAGCACGTCCAGCCGCACCATGTCCGCCGCGCGGTACTCCTTGAAATCGTAGTCGAGCGACCCGTAGCCGCGAGTAAGCGACTTCAGGCGGTCGAAGAAATCGAGCACAACCTCGTTGAGCGGGAGGTCGTAGGACAATACGACGTGCCGCGCCGAGTAGTGCATGTTGGTCTGCACGCCGCGCTTCTGCGTGCACAGCGTGATCACCGGACCGACGTACTCCTGCGGCACGAAGATCTTGCTGGCGATCACCGGCTCGCGGATCTCGGCGATTCGTGCCGGGTCCGGAAGCTTGGAGGGGTTCGAGACCTGATCGAGCGTCCCGTCGCTCATCTGCACCTCGTACACGACCGACGGCGCCGTCGTGATCAGGTGCATCCCGTACTCGCGCTCCAGGCGCTCCTGGACGATATCCATATGCAACAGCCCGAGGAACCCGCAGCGAAATCCGAATCCGAGCGCCTGCGAGGTCTCCGGTTCGTAGTGGAACGAGGCGTCGTTCAGGTGCAGCTTCTCGAGCGCATCGCGCAACGCCTCGTACTGATTCGACTCGACCGGATAGAGTCCGGCGAAGACCTGCGGCTTGACCTCCTTGAACCCGGGCAGCGGCGAGCGCGCGGGCTTGTCGGCGCGAGTCAGGGTGTCGCCGACCTTCGCCGCCCGCAGCTCCTTGATCCCCGCGATCACGTAGCCCACCTCGCCCATTTCCAGCGATTCGCGCGCCTCGCTCTTCGGCGTGAAGACCCCCACCTGCTCGCACAGATGCGATGCCTCGGTGCTCATGAGCAGGATCCGTTCCTTGGGTCGCAGCGAACCGTCCACGACCCGCACCAGCATCACCACGCCGACGTAGTTGTCGAACCACGAGTCGATCACGAGCGCCTTCAGCGGAGCGGTCGCGTCGCCGCGCGGCGCCGGGATACGCGCGACCACCGCCTCGAGGATCTCGGTCACCTTCTCGCCCGTCTTGGCGCTCGCCCGGATCGCGTCATGGGCGTCGATTCCGATCACGTCCTCGATTTCCTGGATCGCCTTGTCGGCGTCCGCGGAGGGCAGATCGATCTTGTTCAGGACCGGAACGACCTCCACGCCCTGCTCGATCGCGGTATAGCAGTTCGCGACCGTCTGCGCCTCGACGCCCTGCGAGGCATCGACGACGAGCAGCGCTCCCTCGCAGGCGGCAAGCGAGCGGCTCACTTCGTAGGAAAAGTCGACGTGTCCCGGCGTATCGATGAGGTTGAGGAGATAGGTCTCGCCGTCCTTCGCCCGGTAGCGCAGCGCGGCGGTTTGCGCCTTAATGGTGATACCCCGCTCGCGCTCGAGGTCCATCGAGTCGAGCACTTGGTCCGCCATCTCGCGGTCCGACAGCCCGCCGCACACCTGGATGAAGCGGTCGGCGAGCGTCGACTTCCCGTGGTCGATATGGGCAATGATGGAGAAGTTGCGGATGCGGCTGGGCGCCATCGCAGGGCAATCGCAAAAAAGGGTGCCCGCGGCACCCTTGTTCGAAGCGACCGCTATTCTACCGCAAGGTGGCGCCGCAGCGCCTCGACATCGAGGCGCCCGTGGCAGATCTCACGGCCTTCGGGGTCCGCGAGCACCGGCACCTTGTCCCCGTAGCGCGCCTCGAGCGCGGAGTCGGTATCGACATCGACATGATCGACCGAGAAGCCCAGCTCGGCCGCAAGCGGCGCCAACCCGCGCATCATGTCCTCGCACAGATGACAGTACGCGCGACCGAACAGCGTGAGCCGCACGCCGAGTCAGCCCTTGTCGGCGAGCCCCGAGACCGTGACGAAAGCGGTGCTCTCCCCGCGCCTGACCTGCAGCGTGATGACCGCGGTCTTGTCCATACCCGCGAGCAGGCGGTTGAACTGCTCCACCGATTTCAGCTCGACATGCTGACCCTTGTGCACGAGCGTCACGAGGACGTCGCCCTTGCGCACTTCCGCGCGCGCGTCAGCGCGCACGTCGGTCACGACCAGGCCGTGGGTCAGCCTCATTTCCTTCTTCTGCTCGGCCGAGAGCTCGGCAAGGACGATGCCGATGCGGTTCGCCGCGGCTTCCGCCGACTTCGGCGCGCGCTTGGAGTCGCGTGCGGCGGCAACCTGCTCTTCCTGGAGCTCGCCGACGGTGATGCTGAGCGTGCGCGTGGCGCCCTTGCGCCACACTTCCAGGTTTGCTTGCGAGCCCGGGCTCGTGCCGCCGACGATGCGCGGCAGGTCGATCGAGGACTCGACCGGCTTGCCGTTGAAGCGCGTGATAATGTCGGTCGCCTGCACCCCGGCACGGTCCGCCGGACTGCCCTTCTCGACCGAGTTGACGAGCGCGCCGCGCGGCCGGTCCAGCCCGAACGATACCGCGAGGTCCTTGCTCACCTCCTGGATGACGACGCCGATGCGTCCGCGCGCGACCCGCCCGCGCTCGCGCAATTGGCGCTGCACGTCCAGCGCGACGTCGATCGGAATCGCGAACGAAAGCCCCATGAATCCGCCCGTCCGGCTGTAGATCTGCGAGTTGATGCCGATCACCTCGCCCTGCATGTTGAACAGCGGACCGCCCGAGTTGCCCGGATTGATCGCCACGTCGGTCTGGATGAACGGCACGAAGTTCTCCTGCGGCAGCGAGCGGCCCTTTGCGCTGATGATCCCCGCGGTCACCGTGTTCTCGAACCCGAACGGAGAGCCGATCGCCAGCACCCATTCGCCGACTTTCAGCTTGTTCGCGTCCCCGAAGCGCACGACCGGAAGCCCGCTCGCCTCGACCTTGATCAGCGCGACGTCGGTGCGCTTGTCGAAGCCGATCACCTTGGCCTTGTATTCGCGCTTGTCGGTCAGGCGCACGTTGATCTCATCGGCGCTCTCGACCACGTGGGCATTGGTCAGGATGTAGCCGTCGGCGCTGATGATGAACCCGGAACCGAGCGAACGGCTCTCGCGCGGCGCGCCCGGGGTCCTCGGGATGAAGCGGCGGAAGAATTCCAGCACCTCCTCGTCCTCGATCCCCGGCAATTGCGGCACGTTGCCGCGCCGCGCGGCCTGGGTGGTGCTGATGTTCACCACCGTCGGACCCTGATCGTCTACGAGACGGGTGAAATCCGGCAATTCGCGCCCTTGCGCGGCGGCCGACGTCGCGGCCGCGACTAGGCACAGGGCCACAAGGCTTTGTACAGCTCTCATTCGCACACCTCTTTCATTGCAATCCCTGCCGGCCGCGGGCCGTACCACGCGCCCCGCGACTAGCGGGGCCGGAACTCGACGACGTTCGCGATACGCTCGACGCTCGCCGCCGGCGCTTCGCCGACCGCGGTGACTACGAACCGCGCCACCTCGCGGGTAAAAATGTTCATCGCTCCCCGGCCCGCCAGCCCGGCGCGCACGGGCTCGCCCCGGCCGTCGGCAGGCTCGACGAAAACCGAGACCGCCGCAAGGCCGTCGGAGTATACGACTTGCCCGACGCGACGCGACTCTCCGAGCTTGCGCCGCACTTCGGCGATCTTGCGAAAGCCGAGCACCTCGGCGCCGAAACCCCAGCCCTCGTCGGACAGGTTCGCGGGCGAGACCGACGCGTCCTCGACGCGCCAGGTTCCCGTCGCGTGGCTCGGTTTCAGCCTTTCGCGCGCGACTGGACCGAGAGACAGCTGCGTGAACGTGAAGTGCTCGATCGTCTCGCCCTTCTCGTCGAGTATCACCGCCTTGAGCAGCATTCCCGAGCTCCTGTCCGCCCACAACCGGTAGCCGTAGCGAAATCCGTCGCGCGGCGCGAGCACGATCTCCCTGCAGTCGAAGCCCGCGATGCGCCTGCGGCCGCCTAGCGTTATCGTGTAGTTATCAGCCAGGCGTCCGATCTGCTCGGGCAGTAGCGCCGGGAAACCGCGCCGGTCTCCGCGGCGATCGACCTTCACGATCTGGCTTTAGATCGAAGAGCGTCGTGTAGGGAAAGAGTGTACGTCCTGGTG
>JBFGLA010000114.1:0-8191 GCA_041576355.1 Burkholderiales bacterium | reverse complement strand
GCGAGAGCGCCGCGGCGCGTCCGCTCGATTCAGGCGAGCGCGACCTTCTTCTTCGGCGCGACCTTGCCTTCGCCGGCGTGCTTCGCATCGCCCAGGAACTGCTCGTCCTCGGTCGAGCCGTGCAGCGCCGTCGTCGAAGCCTTGCCGCCGGAGACCACCTCGGTGATACGGTCGAAGTAACCGGTGCCGACCTCGCGCTGGTGCTTGACCGCGGTGAAGCCCTTGTCCGCTGCCGCGAACTCCTTTTGCTGCAGCTCGACGAAAGCGCTCATGCCGCTCCGCGCGTAGCCGTGGGCGAGCTCGAACATCGAGTAGTTGAGAGAATGGAAGCCCGCCAGCGTGATGAACTGGAACTTGTAGCCCATCGCGCCGAGTTCCTTCTGGAACCTGGCGATCGTGGCGTCGTCGAGATTCCTCTTCCAATTGAACGACGGCGAGCAGTTGTAGGCGAGCATCTTGTCGGGGAACTGCCTGCGGATGCCCTCGGCGAACCTGCGCGCGAAATCGAGGTCCGGCGTCCCGGTCTCGCACCAGACCATGTCGGCGTACTCGGCGTAGGCGAGGCCGCGGGCGAGCGCCTGGTCGAACCCCTTCCGCGTGCGGTAGAAGCCTTCCGCGGTACGCTCGCCGGTAAGGAAAGGCTTATCGCTTTCATCGACGTCCGAGGTGACGATGTCGGCGGCCTCGGCATCGGTGCGCGCGAGCAGCACGGTAGGCACGCCCAGGATGTCGGCCGCGAGGCGCGCGGCGATCAGTTTCTGCACATGCTCCTGCGTCGGTACGAGCACCTTGCCGCCCATGTGGCCGCATTTCTTGACCGAGGCGAGCTGGTCCTCGAAGTGCACGCCCGCCGCGCCCGCTTCGATCATCGCCTTCATCAACTCGTGCGCGTTCAGCACGCCGCCGAAGCCCGCCTCGGCGTCGGCGACGATCGGCGCGAAGTAGTCGATTTCTCCCTGGCCCTCCATCCATTGGACCTGGTCGGCGCGCGCGAGCGCGTTGTTGATCCGCCGCACGACGGTCGGCACGGAGGAGACCGCGTAGAGGGACTGGTCCGGATACATGTGCAGCGAATCGTTCGCGTCTGCCGCCACCTGCCAGCCCGAGAGATAGATCGCGGGGACACCGGCCTTGACCTGCTGCACCGCCTGGTTTCCGGTCAGCGCGCCGAGCGAGTTGACGAACGGCCGCTGAGTGCAAAGCTGCCAGAGCTTCTCGGCGCCGCGGCGAGCGAGGGTGTGCTCGACGGTTACGCTGCCGCGCAGGCGAACAACGTCGTCGGCGCTGTAGCCGCGCTTGACGCCCTTCCAGCGCGGGTTTTCGGCCCAGTCTTTCTTCAGTTGCGCGATCTGTTGCTCTCGTACCGTCATGGTTCTCCCTTCTGGCGATGGTGATCGATAGGCTTCGGCAGACTCGCGGATTTCACGGACTGCCACGCTCCTCTGACCTTATCGCAGCGACATCCCGCATCGCAACAACGCATCAGACGCGTCTAAATACACGAAAAACAATACGTTACAATGCATTAGGAGGGCATCGTTTCACGATGCGAAGCGAAGTCTCAGGCCTTCTGCTGCTGCGCAATAGGCGCAACAGCGATGCGCGCCCTGGGTTACCCGGTCTTCACCAGCTTGGGATGGCGGTGGATGCTCATCAGCATGCCGATGCCGACGAACAGCGTCAGCAACGCCGTTCCGCCGTAGGAGATAAACGGCAGTGGAACGCCGACCACCGGCAGGATGCCGGCCACCATGGCCATGTTCACGAACGCGTACGTGAAGAACGTCAGCGTCACGCTCGCCGCGAGCAGGCGCGAAAAAGCCGTCGGCGCGTTCGCAGCGATCGAAAGGCCGCGCCCGATGAGCAGCGCGTAAAGTGTGAGCAGGAGCACATTGCCGATGAGCCCGAACTCCTCGGAGTACACCGCGAATATGAAATCGGTTTGGCGCTCGGGAATGAACTCCAGGTGAGCCTGGGTGCCGTTCAGCCAGCCTTTGCCCGCGAGCCCGCCTGAACCGACCGCGATCGTGGACTGAATCGTGTGGTAGCCGGCTCCGAGCGGATCCTGGCTCGGATCGAGCAGCGTGAGGATGCGCTTGCGCTGGTAGCCGTGCAGCATGCTCCAGAGCGGCACCGCGGCGGCGGCCGCGCCGACGCCGAGCGCGGCCAGCACTTTCCAGCTGATGCCGGCGAAGAAGATCACATACGCTCCAGTCGCCAGCACGAGCACCGCCGTCCCGAGATCCGGTTGCTTTGCGACCAGCGCCACTGGGACCACGAGCAGCAGCGCGCCGACAGCGAAATCCGGTAGCCGCAGCGCGGACTCCTTGCGGTGGAAATACCAGGCGAGCATGAGCGGCACCGCGAGCTTCATCATTTCCGAGGGCTGAAAGCGGGTCACGCCGACATGCAGCCATCGGCGTGCGCCGTTTACCGTCTCGCCGAATAGCGCAACGGCGACGAGCAGCAGGATGCCGATCACGTAGGCGGGCAGAGCGAAGCGCATGAGGGTCTGGGGAGTGATTCTCGCGATAGCCCACATCGCGACGAGCCCGATGCCGAGATTCGTGAGCTGCGCCCGGATGCGTACCGGGTTCTCGTAGCTGGCCGAGTAAAGCGTTGCCAGGCCGAGCACCACGAGAATGAGCGCGAGCGTGAGCAACGTGCTGTCGATGCCCCCGAAGAGCCGCCCCGCAAGCCGGTGCAAGGATACGCGAACGAGTTCCATCAGTCGGGACCCACGTCCTGGCCGGCGTCTTCAACGACCGGCTGCCTCGGCGGGGCTGGAACCTTGCCCAGCATGAAGTAGTCGAGCACCGCGCGCGCGATCGGAGCCGCGGCGCGCGCCCCGAAGCCGCCGTTCTCGACCACCACCGCGAGCGCGATGCGCGGATTCTCGACCGGCGCGAAGACGATGAAGAGCGAATGATCGCGCAGCCGCTCGGCGACCTTCTTCTCGTCGTACGCCTCGTTCTGCTTCATCGCAATCACTTGCGCCGTGCCGGTCTTGCCTCCGCTCGTGTACGGCGCGCCGGCGAAAGCGCGCGCGCCGGTCCCCTCCTTGTTGACCCCTGCCATGGCGCCCTTGACGAACTCGATGTGCTTGTCCTGCACCGGGACGCGGTGGATCATTTCCGGGGCCACGATTCTGCGCTCGCCCGTGGCGGGGTTGGAGATGTGCGAAACGAGCCGCGGCCGGTACATGACGCCGTCGTTCGCGAGCGTCGCCGTGGCGAGCGCGAGTTGCAGCGGCGTATACGCGTTGTAGCCCTGGCCGATCCCGATCGAGATGGTCTCGCCCGCGTACCACTTCTGCTGCTCGGGTCGCTTGAAGCGCTTAATCTTCCACTCCGGCGACGGCAGCACGCCCGCCGCCTCGCCCTCGAGATCGATTCCGGTCCGCGATCCGAAGCCGAACTGCCCCATGAAGGCGGCGATCGCGTCGATGCCCATGTCGTTGGCGAGTTGGTAGTAGTACGTGTCCGAGGACTTCACGATCGACTGGTACAGGTCGACGGTGCCGTGCCCCCCGGCCTGGGAATCGCGGAAGCGGCGCTCGCCGAACACGAAATAACCCGGATCGAAGATCGTGGACTTCGGGGTCCGCTTGCCCAATTCGAGCGCGGCAAGGGCCATGAAGGGCTTGAAGGTGGATCCCGGCGGATAGACGCCCGCGATGGCGCGGTTGTTCAGCGGTTTGTCCGGCGAGTTGTTGAGTTCCGCCCAGCTCTGGGGATCGATTCCGTCTACGAAGACGTTCGGGTCGTAACCGGGCTTGGACACGAACGCCAGCACCCCGCCGCTCGAGGGCTCGATCGCGACCAGAGCCCCGCGCCGGTCGCCGAAGACGCGCTCCGCGACTTCCTGCAGCCGGATGTCGATCGTCAGCGTGATGTTGTCCCCGGCTTGCGCCGACGTGCCCGGGAGCGTGCGGATGCCGCGCCCCGCGGCGTCGATCTCGACCGGCTCGAACCCGGTGGTGCCGTGCAGTGCTTGCTGATAGCTCGCCTCGATGCCGCTCTTGCCGATGTAATCGGTGCCGCGATAGTTGGCTTCGACGCCTAGTTCGGCGAGCCGTTCCTGGTCGCGGTCGTCGATTCTGCCGATGTAGCCGATGGCGTGCGAGGCGACGTCGCCGAACGGATACTGCCGGAACAAGCGAGCCTTGATCTCGACGCCGTGAAAACGGTATCGGTTCACGGCGAGCTTGGCCACCTCCTCGTCTCCGAGGCGCGTGCGAATCGGCAGGCTCTCTGCGTTACGCGCTTCGACAATGAGCTTCCTGAAGCGGCTGCGGTCCCGGGGCTGGATTTCGACCAGCTGGGCGAGCTCGTTGATGGTCCTTTCGGTATTGGCGACCTTGCGCGGGAAGATCTCGAGCGTATACGCGGCATAGTTGCGCGCGAGCACGACGCCGTTGCGGTCCAGGATCAGACCGCGATTGGGCGCTACCGGGACGATGGAGATCCGGTTGTCCTCGGCCTTGGTGTGGTAGTACATATGCTGCACCACCTGCAGGTACACGAAGCGCGCGAGCAGGACGGTGAAGGCGATGATCACCGCGACGCCGGCGACGCCGACCCGGAACTGAAAACCGCGCAGCTCGCGCTCGTGATCTCGAAGTTCGGCCAGGCCCATGGCGTGAATTTAACTCTCTGGCGCTGCGTTATCGAGGTTTCCCAGGCTCACAGCGACTCGTCCGATTTGTGCGACCGGCGCTGCGGAAGAAGCAGTAGCCACGAGACCGCCGGCCACAGCGCGGCGCCGAGTACGGGGCCGACGAGGATCGTCCAGCCCGGAAACTCGGCGCCCGCGACCAGCCGCACCAGCACCGAGGCGGACTCCGCCGCGACGAGCAGTACGACGATGTGGGTGGCCTGGCCCCACGGGCCGAACCATAGTATGCGGCGCGAAAGCGTCACGGCCAAGAACGCGAGCAGGGAGTAGGCGAGCGCATGCTGGCCGAGCAGAACGCCGTTGCCGGCATCGGCGAGCAGGCCCAGCGCCCAGCCCACCCCGAGGCCAACGAGCCGCGGCTGCCGCACGCTCCAGAAGACGAGGACGAGCGCAGAAAATTCCGGTACGACGCGCAGGTCCGGCCAAGGCAGGAAGTCGAGCACCAGCGCGACCACGAAAGAGGCCACGATGGTGTGGATGCGCACCGGAAGCAGGATGTCTTGCCGGGCCGCAAGATTACCGAGGACCGACATCGTCGCCTTTCTTGCGCAGCGCCCGGCGCACCTTGTCGCCGCGCCGGTCCTTGGCGTCTTCCGCAGCCGCCGGATAGGGCGGCCGCTTGGTCTCGCTCGAAAGCGCCAGCACGTAGCGCCCCCGCTCGACGCCGGCGGCGGGTTGACACACGATACGGGCGAACCCGTGCGCCGAGTCGCGCTCGATCCGCAGTACGGTGCCGACCGGAATTCCCGGCGGATAGGTACCGTCGATGCCCGAGGTGACAAGCTGGTCGCCGTTCTGAATGTCGGCGGCCGCGGACATGTAACGCAGCTCGATCAGTCCGCTCGTTCCGCCGCCGAACGCGACCGCGCGCAGCCCGTTTCTCACGACTTGCACGGGGACGAGCTGATCCTTGTCCGTAATCAGCGTAACCTCGGAGACGAGCGGGTGCACGCGCGTCACCTGGCCTACCACGCCGGCGTCGTCTACGACCGGACTGCCGGGGCGCACGCCCGAGGTGGCGCCGCGATCGACGACGATCTTGTGGGCGAACGGATCGCGGCCCAGGTACAGAATCTCCGCGGGGGTCGAGCGGCTCTCGATGCGCGCGGCGGCGCCGATCAGGCGGCGCAGCTCGAGTGCTTCCGCCTCGGCCGCCTCGTAGCGCTGCGCGTTGCGCATAGCGGCAAGCAGGTTCGCTCGCAGTGTTTCGTTCTCCTCGCGCAGCGCTGCCTGACTGGTGAAGTAGCGTCCGATGCTCGCGGCCACCGCGATGGGGGCCATCGCGATCTGCTGCAGCGGGTAGGCGGCGAGAGCGAGGACGCTGCGCAGTCCCTCGGTGTAGCGAAAGCGTGCGTCGAGGACGAGCATGGCCACCGACAGCGAAGCGAAGAAAGCGAGCCGCGCGAGCGGAGCGGGGCCGCGCTTAAAGAAGGGCGGAGGGCTGTGCTCCATGAAACGTCATGCGCACGGCGCGCTACCCGAGGCGCAAAGGCCGGGGCGCTGCACGCCGTACTCCTCTTGCCCCGTACCTATTCGTTCGTAAAGATCGGGCCAAGTTCCTCGATCTTCTCGAGTGCCTTGCCCGAGCCGCGCACCACGCAAGTGAGCGGATCGTCCGACACGATCACCGGCAGCCCGGTTTCCTCCATCAGGAGGCGGTCGAGATTGCGCAGCAGCGCCCCGCCGCCGGTGAGAACCATGCCCTTTTCCGCGATGTCGGCGCCCAGTTCGGGCGGGGTCTGCTCGAGCGCGGACTTGACCGCCGACACGATCTGGTTGAGCGGCTCGGCGAGCGCCTCGAGAATCTCGTTCGAGCTGATCGTAAAGCTGCGCGGAATGCCCTCGGCGAGATTGCGCCCCTTGACTTCCATCTCGCGCACCTCGCTGCCCGGAAACGCGGAGCCGATCTCCTTCTTGATCAGTTCCGCCGTGGCCTCGCCGATCAGCATGCCGTAATTGCGGCGGATGTAGTTGATGATCGCCTCGTCGAGCTTGTCGCCGCCGACGCGCACCGAACCCGAATACACCATGCCGCCGAGCGAGATCACGCCGACTTCCGTCGTCCCGCCGCCGATGTCGACGACCATCGATCCGGTGGCTTCCGAAATCGGCAAGTCGGCGCCGATCGCCGCGGCCATCGGCTCCTCGATCAGGTAGACCTGGCTTGCGCCGGCGCCGATCGCGCTTTCGCGGATCGCTCGGCGCTCGACCTGTGTCGAGCCGCACGGAACGCAGATGATGATGCGCGGGCTCGGGGAGAACAGGCGGTTGTCGTGGACTTTCTTGATGAACTGCTTGAGCATCTGCTCGGTCACCGTGAAGTCGGCGATCACGCCGTCCTTCATCGGCCGGATCGCGGTGATCGTTCCCGGCGTCTTGCCGAGCATCAGCTTCGCTTCCCTGCCGACCGCTTGTATCGTCTTCTTCCCGCTCGGACCGCCTTCCTGGCGGATTGCGACGACCGAGGGTTCGTCGAGCACGATCCCTTTGCCGCGTACGTAAATGAGCGTGTTCGCAGTGCCGAGATCGATCGCAAGATCGTTCGAAAAATAATCGCGCAAAAAGCCGATCATGGGCGTTTTGGGCCTCTAGAAATTCGCCTTAGATTTCAGACTGGAAAGTTCGACTTCGAGAGGCGCTATGATACGCTATCGCTGCCCCTGGGATAAGCCTGTGGGGGCCTATCTGTGCACAATGTCCCTCTCGCTTGATCAGGTCCTGCGCGTCGCGCGCCTCGCCCGAATTTCGATCGGTACGGGCGAAGCCGTGGCGGTGGTCGAGCAGCTCAACCGGGTGCTGCGTTTGATCGACCAGATGCAGGCGGCGCAGACCGACGGGGTCGAGCCGATGGCGCATGCCCGGGACGTGGTGCTGCGTCTGCGTGACGATGTGGTCACCGAGACCGATGGGCGCGCGACTCTGCAGTCTGTCGCGCCGCAGGTCGAAGGCGGGCTCTACCTCGTGCCAAAAGTCATCGAATAGGCCTTCGCGGCACCGGCGTACCGGCCCGCCGCGTGAAATACTGCTCTGCATGATCGAAGCCACTGTCGCGGAACTCGCTGCCGGGCTCGCTGCGGGAAAAGTCTCAAGCGCCGAGATCACCCGGGCGTTGCTTGAGCGCATCGGTCGCTCCAATCCGGCGCTCAACGCCTTCATCACCGTCGACCCCGAGCAGAGCCTGGCGCAGGCGCTCGCGGCCGATGCCCGCATCGCGCGCGGCGAGGGCGGGCCGCTCACCGGCATACCGATCGCGCACAAGGACATCTGGTGCGCGCGAGGCTGGCCGACCACCTGCGGCTCGAAGATGCTGGCGAATTTCGTCAGTCCCTATGACGCGCACGTGATCGAGCGCTTTGCCGAAGGCGGCGCGGTGCTGCTGGGCAAATGCAACATGGACGAATTCGCCATGGGCTCGTCGAACGAGACGTCCTGGTTCGGTTCGGTGCGAAATCCCTGGGACCGGGAGCGCGTCCCGGGGGGCTCGTCCGGCGGGTCGGCGGCGGCGGTGGCGGCG
>JBFGLA010000113.1:0-8193 GCA_041576355.1 Burkholderiales bacterium | reverse complement strand
CCGCACCTGGGCCTCGCTCACGGGCGGCGTGAAGTCGTGGTGCGCCATCAGCCGGGTTCCCCGAGCAGTGCCTTCTTGAGGTCGGACTGGACCGGGTTTTCGCCCAGCCAGACTCTGAGCAGCGCCGCATAGAAGTCCTCGCCCTCGATCGGCTTGCCGCGCGGCCCGCCGTCGACCATCACGACGGTTCCCGTCCCCGGGCGCCAGTCGAGCGCGATGCGCATGCCTTCCTTCGCTTCCTTCAGCTCGGCCATGATCGCGGCCAGTTGCCGCACACGCGGCTCGAGCGCGCGGAACTGCGCCTCGCTGTGGTTGGCGCGCAGGCCGTCCTCCAGCGCCCCGGTGAACGTCTGCGCGTCGACGTCGCGCAGCATACGCAGCGCAACCCGCTTCGGCCCGGTCGCGGAGATCGCCTCGCCGGCGTTCGAGGTCTTGGCGGGCAGATAAAGTCCCATCGCATAGACGCTGAAGATGAAGCGCGAGCGCACGCCTGCGCCGTTCAATTGCAGCGCGGTGCCGGCGTCCCCCACTTGGACCTGCGGCTCGAACTTGACGCCCCCGACCTCGACGCTCTGCGCAAGGCAAATCGCGGGTGCCAGAAGCAGCGCAGCGTACGCTTTCATGTCAACTCCCGTAACGCAGCCCCTCGGGGCGAAATGTCGCGCGCGCGCGCCGCGCCGAGTGGCACTGCATATTGACCGCCACCGGGTTCATCGTGATGTGGGTCGCCGCCGTCTCGACATGGACGGCGAACGCGGTCGAATCGCCGCCCAGCCCCTGCGGGCCGACGCCGAGCCGGTTGACCGCGTGGCTCAAGCTCTCCTCCAGGCTTGCGCCTTCGGGGTCTTCGCATTTCGTCCCAAGCGGCCGCGTCGCCGCGACTTTCGCGAGGTGCACGCACAGGTCGGCGGTGCCGCCCACGCCCACCCCGACGATCGTCGGCGGGCAGGTCTTGCCGCCCGCCTCGAGCACGCAGTCGATCACGAAGGTCTTGATCGCGTCCACGCCCTCGGCGGGAACCGCCATGCGCAGCCACGAGTTGTTTTCCGACCCTGAGCCCTTGGGCACCATCTCGATCTCGAGCGTTTCGGCCGCATCGCAGAAATCGACGTGGATCACCGGCACGCCGCGCCCGCACGAGGTGTGCTCGTTCTTGCGCGTCACGGGGTGAACGACCGAGGAGCGCAGCGGATGCTCGCGCGTCGCGCGTTCGCACCCCCTGCGTATCGCCTCCTTGAGCGCGACGCCGTCGACCTCGACGCCGCGCCCGATCCTGACGTTGTAGATCGGGATCCCGGTGTCCTGGCAAAGCAGGTTGTCGGTCTCCTCGGCCACGCGGATGTTGGCGATCATCGTGCCGAGCAGGCGCTGCGCGCCGGCATCGGTCTCCCGGCGCGCGAGCGCGTCGAACCCCTGCTTGATATCGGGGGGCAGCTGTTTCAACGCGCGGATGTAGAGCTCGCGCGCCACGTCCTCCACGCTTTTCGGGTCGACTCGCATCGCGGGCATATTTCGCGTTCCGGAGGGCGAGGATACCTCGTCCCGAAGCCCCGCGCACCGCCCGGCCGGGAGGGAATGCACGAGCCCCGGGGCGGGCGCGATGCCTGACAAGTTCTTACACCGGCGAGACCTGAAAATCCGGATACTGCCTGGAGTGGCAGGGAGTTATGTCGTTGATTGGACATAGCTCGGTAAACGGGGGACCGAAATGAATCAGCCGCTCGATCTGACGCCGCTTTCGCGCGCGGGCCCGGGCATCAGCGTGCTCTACGTCGAGGACGACGAGCTCGCGGCGGAGATATTCGCCGGCCGGCTGCGCACCGTGCCAAGCGCGGCGCCGCGCCTCACGGTCGCGCGCGCTCTCGGCGAAGCCCTGGCGTTGCTCGCCAGCGATCGATTCGACCTCGTTCTCGCCGATCTCAACCTTCCCGATTCGCGCGGCCTGGACACCCTCAAGGCGCTGCGCCGCGCCTCGGACTGCCTCGTCGTCGCGCTCAGCGGGGATGACGATCCCGCGCTCCCCGAAAAGGCCCCGGACAGCGGGGCTCTCTATTTCCTGCACAAGCAGAATTTCGACTCCCAGGAGTTCGACCGGCTGGTGAGGCTCGCCGCGCTGCAGCGGCAAGCGAACGACGCGCTGCGCGCGAGCGAGGCCCGTTTTCGCAGCCTGGCGGGTCTGTCTTCGGACTGGTACTGGGAACAGGATGCGGAACTGCGCTTCTCCTGGTTCTCGGAAGAAAAGGAAAGGAAATCCGGCTCCAGCAGGCGGCTCACGCTGGGATTGCGGCGCTGGGAGATTCCGGGCGTAACCCCCTTCTCCGACAGCTGGGATGAGCACAAGGCGACCCTCGAGGCGCGCAAGCCGTACCGCGATTTCGAGTACCGCCGCATCGGCGAGGACGGCAAGCTGCGTTACATCTCGGTCAGCGGCGAGCCGATGTTCGACGAGGCCGGCGCGTTCAAGGGCTATCGAGGTATCGCGCGCGACGTCACCGCGCGCAAGCTCGCCGAGAAGCGGCTGCGCGATGGTGAAGAGCGCTTTCGTGCGATCTACGAGCAGGCGGCGGTCGGCATTGCGATCCGGGGCCTGGACGGCCGCTGGCTGAGGGTCAACGAAAAGCTGTGCCAGATTCTCGGCTACTCGCGCGAGGAGCTGCTCGCGCTCACGTCGGTAGAGTTGACTCCGCTGGACGAGCGCGGGACCGCGGTCGATTTAAACGTGCGCATGATGCGCGGAGAGATCTCGACGTACTCGCGCGAGAAACGCTACCTGCGCAAGGACGGGTCCATCGTCTGGGTCAATCTTTCGGTCAACGTGGTCAAGGACTCGGAAGGAAAGCCCCTGCACCTCATCTCGGTGATCGCGGACATCACCGATCGCAAGAACGGAGAGCAGGCGCTGCGCCGGCTCGGACGCATGTACGCGGTCCTCAGCGCGACCAACGAGGCGATCCTGCACGCGAAGACGACCGACGATCTTCTACGCCGCACCTGCGAGATCGCCGTCGACAGCGGCGAATTCACTCTCGCGATGGTGCGCACGGTCGATCCCGAGAGCGGCTGGACGCGCGTTGCCGCCCTCACGGGCCACGATGCGGCGGGATTCGGCATTCATCCCATCTCGGTCGACCCGACGCATCCTGAAGGACAAGGCCTGGTCGGAATCGCGTTTCGCAGCGGCGAGCCCGTCATCGTGCGGGATTTTCTCTCCGATCCGCGCAGCCGCGCCTGGCACCAGCGCGCGCAAGGCGCGGGAATCGCCTCGGTCGGCGTGTTCCCGCTCTGGCGCGACGGACGGTGTGTAGGGGTGTTGATCCTGCACGGCGAATCCAAGGACGCGTTCGACGACGAGATGCAGTCGCTCATCGAGCGCATGGCGAAGAACATCTCCTTCGCGCTGGACAACCTCGATCGCGACGCGCAGCGCCGCGAAGCCGAGGCGCGCGTGCGCGAGAGTGAAACGCGCTTTCGCAGCCTGACCGAGATGTCTTCCGATTTCTACTGGGAAACGGACACCGAGCACCGCGTCACGCGGCGCGGCGCGGGCGAGAAATCGACCCCGTTCCTGCCTATCGTGACCCCGATCGGCAAGACGCGCTGGGAAATCCCCTCCTTCGTTCCGGACCAAGCGGGCTGGGAGGCGCACCGGGCGGTGCTCGACGCGCACGAGCCGTTTCGCGATTTCGAGATCTGCCGCCCGGCGGAAGACGGAGGCGAGCGCTGGGTGCTGGTCAGCGGCGACCCCATATTCGACGGCGACGGGCGGTTCCTGGGCTACCGCGGCGTGGGTCGCGATATCACCGAGCAGCGGCGCGCGGAAAAGCGCCAGGCGGCGCACGCCCGCCAGCAGGAACTGGTCGCCGAGTTCGGGCGCTACGCCCTCGGGCTGCACGAGACGCAGGCGCTCTTCGACGATACCGTACGCACGGTGAGCCGCGGAATCGAGGCCGACGCGGTCGCCTACTACGAGCTCCTTCCCGGCGAGGACAAGGTGGTGCTGCGCGCCGGCGGCGGCGGTGCGCGCGGCGGCGCGGCGATCGCGGTGAGCGCGCGCGACGCGATCGGCCGCTCCCTGAAGAGCGGCGAAGCGACGCTCATCAGGGACCTGAGCGCCTCCGAGCTGCGCTTGCCGGCCGCATCGGGCGACGCGATGCAAAGCGTGCTCGCCGTTCCGGTGCGCGGGGAGCTGCGAAGCTACGGCGTTCTGTACGCGCTCTCGGCGCGACGCGGAGCCCACGGCGACGCGGACAAGGGATTTCTCGAGGCGGTGGCGAACGTTCTCTCGGCCGCGCTGCAGCGCATCGAGAGCGAGCAGCGCCTCGCCTACCTCGCCCAATTCGACAATCTGACCGGCCTACCCAACCGCGCGCTGCTCCACGATCGATTCTCGCAGATGGTCGTGCAATCGAAGCGCCACGGCTCTTGTCTCGGCGTGATGTTCGTCGACCTCGATGATTTCAAGATGGTGAACGATACGCTGGGACACACGGCGGGCGACACGCTTCTCAAGGAAGCCGCGACGCGACTCTCGGAATGCACCCGCAGCGGCGACACCGTGGCGCGGATCGGCGGCGACGAGTTCGCCGTGGTCCTGGGCGACCTGGCGCGTGCGGAAGACGCGGCGATCGTCGCGCAGAAGGTGATCGATCGGCTCTCGCAGCGCTTCGCCGTGGACGGACACGACACCTTCGTCACCGCGAGCATCGGCATCGCGGTCTTTCCCGGCGACGCAGACAACGCCGACGCGCTGCTCGCGGCGGCCGACGCGGCGATGTACCGGGCGAAGGAATCCGGGCGCAACTCGTACTGCTACTTCACTGCGGAAATCAACCAGGCGACGCGCGCGCGCATGCAGCTCGGCGTCGAGCTGCGCCGCGCCCTCGAGCGCGAGGAGTTCCGTCTCGTCTACCAGCCCAAGGTGGCCCTGGACGGCAGGGCGCTGAAAGGCGTCGAGGCGCTGATCCGCTGGCAGCACCCGGAGCGCGGCATGGTCTCGCCGATGGAGTTCATTCCCGCGCTCGAGGAGAGCGGGCTGATCGTCCAGGTGGGCGACTGGGTCCTGCGACGCGCCTGCGCCGACCTCAAGGCCTGGCAGGCGGCCGGCCTGAATCCGCCGCCGGTTTCGGTGAACCTCTCGGCACGCCAGTTCCAGCAACGCGACCTCGACCGCCGCATCCAGAGCGCGATCGAGGAATTCGGCGTCGATCCCAGCCTGATCGAGATGGAGATCACCGAGAGCCAGCTGATGCAGGACCCGGAGCACGCGATCCGGGTCATCGAGGCACTCGGCAAATCCGGCGTCGAAATCGCCATCGACGACTTCGGCACCGGCTATTCGAGCCTCGCCTATCTCACGCGCTTCCCGGTCAACGCGCTCAAGATCGACCGCTCGTTCGTCAAGGACATCGAGACCGATGCAAACGACGCGGCGATCGTGCGCGCCATCGTCGAGATGGCGCACACGCTCGGGTTCATCGTGGTGGCCGAGGGCGTCGAGACGGAAAAGCAGGTCGAGTACCTGCACAAGCTCGGGTGCGAGCAGGCGCAGGGTTATCTCTTCGCGCGCCCGATGCCGGTGGAGCAGTTCACGGAAATGCTCCAGCGCAATTCGGGCGACGCCAAATCCGAGCCGCGCCGCAGCCAGCGCCGGCGCGCGTCCCCCGCAGCACCGGCGCAGCTGGGCGGATGAAGCGCGCGGCTGCGGCCGCGCTACTTGACCTCGATCCCGCGCTCGCGCACGACGACCGCCCAGAGCTTCGATTCCTCCGCCATCGCCCGGCCCATCTCGTCGGGGGTGTTTGCGACCGGCGTCAGTCCCTGGGCGTAGAAGCGCGCCCTGATCTCGGTCGATTCGAGCGCCCTCTTGGTGTCCCGGTAGACCTTCTGCACGATTTCCGCCGGCGTTCCGGCGGGAGCGACGATGCCGAACCAGCCGTAGTTCTCGAAGCCCGGAACCGCGCTCGCGACCGGCGGCACGTCCGGCAGCTGGGGAGTCGGCGCCTTGCTCGTCACGCCGAGCGCACGCAGCCGCCCGGAGGTGACATGGCCGATCGCCGCAGCCATGTTGCCGAGAAAGAAATTCGTCTCGCCCGAGATCAGCGCCGCGAGCCCCGGACCTTCGCCCTTGTACGGCACGGCGATCGCGTCGATTTTCGCCTGGTAGACGAAGTTCTCCGCCGCCAGGTGAGTCTGCGAGCCGATGCCGGCGTGGCCGAACGTGAGCTTGCCGGGATTCTTTCGCGCATCCTCGATCAGGTCCTTGACCGTGCGGTAAGGCGAATTCGCGGGAACCACGAAGAGCTGGGGTCCGCTCACAACATTGGTCACCGGGACAAAATCCTTCTCCGGGTCGTAGTTGAGCTTCGCGTACACGTGCTGATTCGCCGTCACCACCGATCCGGAGGGAAAGAAGAGCGTGTAGCCGTCGGGCGCGGCGCGCGCCGCCTCGGCGGCGCCGACCCCGCCGCCCGCTCCGCCCCGATTCTCGATGACGACCGTCTGCCCCCACATTTCCGACAGCCTCTGGCCGAGCAGGCGTGCGGAGATGTCGGTCGCGCCGCCCGGCGGGAACGGCACGATGAACTTCACCGGCTTCGCGGGCCAGCTCTGCGCCGCGGCTGCCGCGCTGAACATGAGCCCCGCGATCAAGGCCAACGCATTCTTGAACCTCATTCCAACCTCCTCGCAGTCAATTGAGCGAATCCTTCCCGGTGAATTCTACAGTCCGAACGCGAACGCAAGCCCGAGCGCGAGCGCCGCGGCCGCCGCCGCGGCGGCGAGGCTCTTTTGCCAATTGCGCCAAGGCAGGAATTCCAGCGCGAGGATGCGCAGCCCGCCGGTAAAGTGCGCCGCGAGCAGGAGGACGATGCCAAGCTCGGCGAGCTTGACGAGCGGCAACTCGGTCCAGGCGAGAAACGCATCCATCCGCGCCGCGCCTTCGAGCGCCTGCGCCAGCGCCCAGAAATGGACGGGCAGGAAAAGCGCGAGCCCGATCCCCGAGATCCGGTGCACGAGGAACGCCCAGTACGCGGGATGGTTGTGCGAGCGATAGTCGTTTCTCATGCCCCTCCCGCGAAGACCGCGAACACGGCGCGCAGGCCCAGCCACGCCAGAGCGAGCGATAGGACGAGAAGCGCGAAATCGCGCGACCTTCCCGTCCAGGCCATCCATTCGCCGAGGACCGCGCGCAGGCCAGTCGCGGCGTGGACCGAAACCGCGAGCACGAACAACGAGTAGAACCCGAGCCAGGCGAAATTACCCCGCGTGCGGCCGAGGATCTCGGCCGCGCTCAGCCCGCCGCGAATCGCATAGATCACGGTCGCGAGATGAACGATTACGCAGAGCGCGAGCACCGCGGCGCTCGCGCGCTGCGCGATCCAGAGCCAGGTCTCGCGCCTCGCTGCGTTCGTCACAGCTCTCCCCTCAGCGCCGCCCTCGCCGCCGCGCGCTTCAGGCCGGCGATGCCCGCGGTCGGCGAGATGTGCTTCGGGCAGCGCTCGGTGCAGCTCAGGTGCGTGTGGCAGGCGTGGCAGCCCGCATCGCCTGCGACCGCGCGCAGTCGCTCGTGCTGCCCGGCGTCGCGCTCGTCCCGCATCAGCGTCCAGGCGCGGTTGAGCGCCGCGGGTCCGAGGTAGGCGGGGTTCCACGACACGACGTCGCACGAGCTGTAGCACACGCCGCAGCCGATGCATTCGATCCCGGCGTCGACCTCGCGCCGCGCCGCGGAGCCCGGCGGCACCCGGGCAAAATCGTCCGCACGCGTACGGCCGCCTTCGAAGTGGCCCCTCGCACGCGCCCACTTGTCGAAGAACTCGCCCATGTCGGTCACGAGATCGCGTATGAGCGGCAGATTGCGCAGCGGCGCGATTTCCAGGCGGCCGTCCTTCGCCACGCGGTCGACGTGCGTGCGGCAGGTCCAGCGCGCGACGCCGTTCACCGTCATCGCGCACGAGCCGCACATGCCGACGCGGCAGGCGTAGCGGTAGGCGAGAGAGGCGTCGAGCGCGCGCTGGATGTGGGTCACGACATCGAGCACCGTCTGGCTGTCGTGCCTCGGCACCTCGTAGGACTGGAACGCGCCATCTTCCGCGCCGCGCCAGACGCTCACTTGAAGGGTGTTCACGGCAGAACGCTGCGCAAGAAAAAGGCGCTCAACATCCTACCGGAGCGAAGTCGACCCGTTGGTGGAGAATT
>JBFGLA010000112.1:0-8211 GCA_041576355.1 Burkholderiales bacterium | reverse complement strand
GCGCCGGGCGATGCGCGATCTCGCTCATGGCGCGTGCCCGCCGGACACCTCGGGGCTCGACCGCGTGCTGCACTGGGATCAGTCGCGAAGCCTCGTCGAAACGCAAAGCGGAACAACTTGGCGCGCGCTGGCCAAGCAATTGGCCCAGTCGGTTCCCGAGCTGGCGGGATTCGCCGACGAGACCTGGCTCCCAGCCACGGTTGGGCAAAGTCTCTCCGAGAACTCGATCGGACCGGACGGGCGACCCATCAGCGCGCACATCGAGGCGATCGCTCTGGCGACTCCCGACGGCCAGCTGCGGCGTGCCAGCCGCCGCTTCGATCCCGAGCTATTCGCGCTCTCGGTCGGCGGCCACGGCGTATTCGGCGTGCCCTACAGCGTGACGCTGCGCGCGAATTCGCTGGTGCAGAGCGCCGCACGGCGCACGGCGCTCGAGGTCCTGGAGCTCGCCCCTGCGGAGGCGACGCCGACGCGCTGCCTGCGGCTATTCATTCCTCCGCAGCGGCTGGAGCGATTTCTCGCGGAAGCGCGCACGCTCGCCGCGCAGTGGCGACTCGGAATCGCAAGAGTGGAAGTGCGGTCCGCGAGGCCCGAGTCCGAGACCCGGTTGTGCTGGGCTCAGCGCGAATATGCCGCCGTCGCGCTGCACCTGCATACTCCCTGCGCACTCGGCGCGACGGTACGCGCGATCCAGGCGCGCCGCGCCGTGCTCGCTGCCGCGATCGCGCACGACGGAAGCTTCGATCTCGGATCGGGCGCCGATGCGACGTGCGCACAGGTCGAGGCCTGCTACCCGATGATGCACGCATTTCTCGCCGAGAAGCGGCGCTGCGACCCGGCCGAGCGGCTCCAGAACGACTGGTACCGGCATTACCGGACGCTCATCGGTCGTCGCCCGGATCCCGTCAACGACCTCTCGGCGCCTGCCGCGGCGCACGCAACGCCGGCACTGGCCTGATTCCCCGCCGCTCAGCCGAATATCAGCCGCACGTTCTCCGGCGCGAGCCATTCGCCCAGCGCCTCGATCAGGCGCCCGTCCGGCTTGACGCGCCAGGTCTCACCGAGCGCAACCTCGCAGACGGCGCCGTCGGCCTCGTAGTGCACCATCACCGGGCAGGTTCCCTCGCCCGAGGCCCGGTACGGCGAAAGCATTTCCCGCAGCCGCGCCGCATCCGCCTGCCCGTTCATCGCGATCCTCAGCCGCGCCGCGTAGCGCTCGCGCAGCGACGCGAGATCGAGCAGATCGTCCGCGGTCACGCGTATGCCACCGGAGAAATCGTCGCGCTGCACTTTGCCCTGCACCACGAGCAGCGCGTCCTCCTTCAGCTTGTCGCGGTGGCGCTCGAAGAGCTCGTTGAAGACCGAGATCTCGACCTGCGCCGTGCCGTCGTCGAGCATCACCACCATCATCCGCCCGCGCCGCGTCATCTGCGCGCGCGCCGAGGCCACGATCCCGGCGAGCCAAGCGCGCTGCTCGCCGGGCGCGAGCCTCGCCAGCGGCGTGCGCGCGAATCCCGCCAGCTCGGGCTCGTATACCGAGAATAGGTGCCCCGAGAGGGTGAATCCGAGCGCAACCTTCTCTTCCGTGAGTCTTTGCCGTAGATCCCAGGGCTTCGCCGCCACCAGAGCGTGGACCTCCGAGCGGCCCGCGTCCGCGTCGCCGAAGAGACTCGTCTGCGTGGCGAGTCGCTCGGCCTGCTCGGCGGCATCGAGCGCGCGCCCGACAGTTGCCAGGAGCGCAGCGCGGTTCGGTTCGAGCGAGTCGAACGCCCCCGCGCGCACGAGCGCTTCCACTACGCGCCGATTGACAACGCGCTTGTCCACGCGGCGGCAGAAGTCGAACAGATCCGCGTAGGGCCCGCTCTTGCGCGCCTCGAGGACCACCTCGATCGCCGAGCGGCCCGTGCCGCGGATTCCGCCCAGGCCGTAGCGGATCGTGCCGTGATCGACCGGCACGAAGCGGTAATCGGAGGCGTTGATGTCGGGCGGGAGGATCTTGAGCCCGTTTTGCACCGAGTCCTCGTAGAACTGGCGCACCTTGTCGGTGTCGTCCATGACGAGCGAGAGGTTCGCCGCCATGAACGCCGCCGCGTGATGCGCCTTCATGTACGCGGTCTGGTAGGCGAGCAGCGCGTAGGCCGCGGCGTGCGACTTGTTGAAGCCGTAGCCGGCGAACTTCTCCATCAGGTCGAAGAGCTGAGTGGCCTTCGCCTTGGCGAGGCCGTTTCTTTCCGCACCGGCGACGAAGATGTCGCGCTGCAGCGCCATTTCCTCGGGCTTCTTCTTGCCCATCGCGCGCCGCAGCAGGTCGGCGCCGCCCAGCGTGTAGCCGCCGATCACCTGCGCGATCTGCATCACCTGCTCCTGGTACACCATGATGCCGTAGGTGGGCCCGAGGATGGGCTCGAGCCGCCGATCGAGATACTCGACTCGCTCGCGGCCGTGCTTGCGCGCGATGAAGTCCGGGATCAGATCCATCGGTCCGGGGCGGTAGAGCGCGACGAGCGCGATCACGTCCTCGAACCGATCCGGCCGCGCGCGCTTGATGAGGTCGCGCATGCCGCGCGATTCCAGCTGGAACACGGCGGTGGTGTTGCCCGCGGAAAGGAGCGCGTAGGTCTCTTTGTCCTCGAGCGGGAGCTTCTCCAGGGAGAATTCCGCTTCGTCCAGCTGCCGCACGTAACGCTCGGCCCAGTCGAGGATGGTGAGCGTCGTGAGCCCGAGGAAGTCGAATTTCACCAGACCGATCGCCTCGACGTCGTCCTTGTCGAGCTGCGAGACCGCATTAGCGGTTCCTTCCGCCGCGTAGAGCGGGCAATAGTCGGTGAGCTTGCCCGGCGCGATCAGCACGCCCCCGGCGTGCATGCCGACGTTGCGGGTCAGCCCCTCGAGCTTCTCGCCGAGCTCCAGCAGCTCGCGCACCTCGTCCTCGTTCCTTTCGCGCTCGGCGAGCAGCGGCTCCATCCCGCGCGCATCCTGGAGCGTGATCGTCTTTCCCGGCTGGAACGGGATCAGCTTCGCGATCTGGTCGCAGAAGTTGTACCCCAGGTCGAGCACCCGGCCGGTGTCGCGCACCACCGCCCGCGCCGCCATCGTGCCGAACGTGACGATCTGCGACACCGATTCCGCGCCGTACTTGGCGCGCACGTAATCGATCACCCGGTCGCGCCCGTCCTGGCAGAAATCGATGTCGAAGTCCGGCATCGATACGCGATCGGGGTTGAGGAAGCGCTCGAAGAGCAGGTCGTAGCGCAGCGGATCGAGATCGGTGATGCCGAGCGAATACGCGACCAGGGACCCCGCCCCCGAGCCGCGTCCCGGTCCGACGGGAACGCCGTTGTTTCTCGCCCAGTTGATGAAGTCGGCGACGATCAAGAAGTAGCCCGGAAAGCCCATCTGCAGGATCGTCTTGATCTCGAATTCGAGCCGCTCGCGGTAGCGGGGCGCGCTCTGCTCACGCGCCGCCGCATCGGGAAAGAGCTTCTCGAGCCGCGCAGCGAGCCCGCGCTCGGCCTGCTCGCGCAGGATCCCCTCGAGGGTGACCCCGTCCGGGGTCGGGAACACCGGCAGGCGGCTCTTGCCGAGCTCGATTTCGAGGTTGCAGCGGCGCGCGATCTCGACCGAGTTCTCGAGCGCCTGGGGAACGTCGGCGAAGAGCGCGGCCATTTCGTCCTGCGACTTGAAGTATTGCGCGGGCGTGAACGTGCGCGGGCGGCGCTGGTCGCCCAGGATGTAGCCTTGCGCGATGCACACGCGCGCCTCGTGCGCCTTGAAGTCGCCGGGATCGAGAAACTGCACCGGGTGCGTCGCGACCACCGGCAGCCCGAGGCGCGAGGCGAGATCCACCGAGCGCGCGACGAGCGCTTCGGTACCCGGGAACCCGGCGCGCTGCAGCTCAATATAGAAACGGCCGGGAAAGAGGGACGCCCACGCGAAAGCGAAGCGCTCGGCCGCCTCCGTATTACCCGTGGCGAGCGCCTGGCCGATGTCGCCCGCGCCGGCCCCGGAGAGCGCGATCAGGCCTTCGGTGCCGCCTTCTTCGAGCCAGGAGCGCGCGATTTCCGCGCGCGCGCGGTGCTGGTTCCTGAGCCAGGCGCGCGAAAGCAGCTCCGAGAGCCGCAAGTACCCGGCGTGCGTCGCGCACAGGAGCAGGAGCCGGAAGGGCTTTTCTCGATCGGCCTCGTTCTGGATCCAGCAATCGACGCCGATGACGGGCTTGATGCCCGAGCCGCGCGCCGCGCGGTAGAACTTGACCATGCCGAACACGTTCGCGGCATCGGTCAGCGCAAGCGCCGGCATCCCGTCCTCGGCCGCGCGCCGCACCGCATCGTCGATACGGACGATGCCGTCGCTCACCGAGTATTCGCTATGCAGGCGCAGGTGGACGAAGCGCGGCGCAGCCGTCATGCGAAAAAATTCTACCACCGCGTTGCGCGAACTCCCCGCGCGACCGCGGGTCCAATTCGCCAGGAAGCGGGCAAATGAAACAGGCATGGATATTCGCGGCGTTGCTCGGCTTCGCCGCCGTCACCGCAGCGCAGCAGGATCGCGGCGCGATGCTCGATCGCGCTTACGAAGAGATGATCGTCGCCCAAAAGACCCTGCACGAAGCCGAGGCGCGGCGCGAGCGGGGCGTCGAGCCGCTCCCCGGCGAGCGGCTCGGTATCGCGGGCGGCGGCAGTCGGCTCGACGAAGCCTACTTCGAGCGCCAGAAGCGGCTGCAGCAGGAAGTCGAGGAGTCGCGCGCGGAGTACCGCGAGGCGCTCAAGCGCTGGCACGCATTGCGGTAGGCATCGCAGCCTCGGTCGCCGGCCGAAACGGCGTAACATCGCGGGCCGATGCCGCCCGCGACCGCCGCCATCAAGTCTCCCGCCCCCGGTCTCGCGCTTGCGGCACTCTTTGCGGGCGCGACCTGCATTGCGCTTTCGCCGATTTTCGTCCGGGTCTCCGAGGCCGGGCCGACCGCAACGGCCTTCTGGCGCGTCGCGCTCGCGGTGCCGCTGCTCTGGCTGCTCGTCCCGTTCGCGCGCCGCGGTGCGCCGCTTCGCGCTGCATCGAGCCCGACCGGGTTCCTGATGCTTGCTGCCGGTATCGCGTTCGCAGGCGATCTCGCGTTCTGGCACACCTCGATCCAGCTCACCTCGGTCGCCAACTCGACGCTGCTTGCCAACCTCGCATCGCTCTTCGTGACGATCGCCGCGTGGGTTCTTTGGAAGCAGCGGCCGAGCGCGCTCTTTCTCGCCGGGCTCGCCGCCGCGCTCGCCGGCGTCGCGATGCTCGTGCGCTCGAGCGTCGATTTCTCCGCCACCGCGATCGCCGGCGACGCGCTCGGGGTCGTCACCGCGATCTTCTATGCCTGGTATCTGCTCGCGGTGAAGCGCCTGCGCGACCGCGGCGCGGGCACGCTGCAACTGATGGCGGCGACAAGCACGATCACGGCGATCGTCCTGCTCCCGGTCGCACTCGCCACCGGCGAGCCGATGCTGCCCGCGAGCGCGGCCGGCTGGGCGAAGCTCCTCGGCCTCGCGCTTATCTCGCATGCCGCGGGACAGGGCCTCATCGCCTACGCGCTCGCCCACCTGCCCGCTGCCTTCTCTTCCGTGAGCCTGCTCTCGCAGCCGGTCATGGCGGCCGTATTCGCCTGGATCCTGCTCGCCGAGCCGCTCGTCGCGCTGCAGATGGCGGGTGGCATCATCGTTCTTGCCGGCATCTACCTCGCTCGCCGCGGCTCGGTCTAGCGCCCTCGCTGCCGCGCGATTTCCCTTTCGGAATAGCGGCTTTTGTCCGATAAGTTCGAAACCGCCTCATTAGAGACCAGGGAAATTCCATGAAACATCTCCCTGACATCTCCCTGACGTCTATTACTTATGTCGGTTTGACGGGCATTCGCCGAACGGTATAGAACCCCAAGCTCAGGGACCTATTAAAAGGAACCAAGGAATGGTTCTCGGCAAAGCCGTCGCATGGGCGGCGGCGGTAGTGCTCATTATTTTGTTGCCGCGGGAGGCAGGCGCGCAAACCCAGAGCCCGAGATTCGACATCAGCGGATTTCAGGTTGAGGGCAACAGCGTGCTGCCGGCCAAGGAAGTCGAGGCGGTGCTCGCGCCCTACGTGGGCAAGCAGCGCGATTTTGCCGACGTGCAGCGCGCGCTCGAAGCGCTGCAATCGGCCTACCAGGCGCGCGGCTACGGCGCGGTGCACGTCTACCTGCCCGAGCAGCGGCTCGCGGGCGGTGCGGTGCGGCTCAATGTCATCGAGGGGCGCATCGACAAGGTCCTCGTCACCGGCAACCGCCACTTCAGCGAGGCCAACGTGCGCCGCGCGCTGCCGGCGCTGCGCGAGAACACCGTGCCTAACATCGTCGACATCGCGGGCAATAGCCGCGCGGCGAACGAGAACCCGGTTAGGCAGGTCCAGGTCGTCCTCAAGCCCGGCGCGGCCGAAGGCAAGATCGACGCCGCGGTCGAGGTGAAGGACGACAAGCCGCTGCGCCCCTTCGTGAGCGTCGACAACACCGGCACCGACTCGACCGGCCGCTACCGGCTCGGCCTCGGGGTGCAGCACGCCAACCTCTGGGACCGCGGCCACATCGCGACGCTGCAATACATCACTTCGCCCACCGAGACGGATAAGGTGTCCGTTTACAGCCTCGGCTATCGCTTCCCGATCCCGAGCTGGGGTGACAGCGTCGACCTGTATGCGGGCTACTCCGACGTCGAGGCGGCGCAGACCGAGACCCCCGCCGGGCCGCTCAACATCTCGGGCCAGGGAACGATTGCCGGCGCGCGCTACAACTTCGTCCTGCGCCGGCGTGGCGAATACGAGCATCGCGTCATCCTGGGCCTCGACTATCGCAAGTTCGAGAACCAGTGCTCGCTCGGCACGTTCGGCGCCGGGGGCTGCGCGGCCCTGGCCACCGACCCGGGGAGCGATGTCACCGTTCGCCCGGCGAGCGTGGGCTACAGCGGCCAGTGGAGCCAGCCCGCCCGCCAGGTCGGGTTCAACCTCAACGTCGCGCGCAACCTCCCCGGCGGCTCGAACGGCGACGACGCCGCGTTCGCCGCTGTGCGCTCGGCCGCCAAGGCCGACTACACGATCCTGCGCTACGGCGCGCAGGCCGTGACCGCGCTTCTCGGCAGCGACTGGCAGCTGCGCGCGGCCGTCTCCGGGCAGCACACCGGCGATGCTCTCGTCCCCGGGGAGCAGTTCGGCATCGGCGGCTACAACACCGTGCGCGGGTTCTTCGAGCGCGAAGTGCTGGGCGATCGCGGCGCGGCGAGCAACCTCGAGCTCTATACGCCCGACCTCGGGCGCCGGATCGGATGGAAGGATTTCAGCCTGCGCCTGCTCGCGTTTGCCGACGCCGGGATCGCGTACATCAAAGACCCGGTGCCCGGGCAGGTGGAAAAAGAAGGGATCGCGAGCTGGGGCGCGGGACTGCGCGCTTCGCTCCGGAAGAACCTGCTCGTGCGCCTCGATGTCGCGCGGGTGGTGCGCGAAGGCGCGAGCCAGAAAAAGGGCGAAGGCATGGGGCACTTCGGCGTGGTGGCGAGTTTCTGATGGAGCGACGTATGCGGCGCAAGCTCATGACCCTTATCCTCGCGGCCTCGATTCCGGGGGCGCTCAACGCCAACCCCACGAATCCGACCGTCGTCTCGGGCAGCGCGAGCTTCGCGAGCGCGGGGCCAACGCTCACCGTCACCAACAGCCCGAGCGCGATCATCAACTGGCAAAGCTTCTCCATCGGCTCGCAGGAAACGACCCGCTTCGTGCAGGAGAGCGCATCGAGCGCCGTGCTCAACCGCGTCACCGGCGCCGATCCCTCGCAGATCTTCGGTACCCTGCAATCGAACGGCCAGGTGTTTCTCATCAACCCCGCGGGCGTTTTCTTCGGCGCGGGAGCGAGGATCGATGTCGCGGGGCTCGTCGCCTCGACGCTGAATCTCTCCAACCAGGACTTTCTTGCGGGGAAGCTCGACTTCACCGCCGGGCCGCTTGCCGGGTCCGTCGTGAACCAGGGCCGCATCGCCACCTCCTTGGGCGGGAGCGTCATTCTCGTCGGCAGCTCGGTCGAGAACTCCGGGGTGATCGAAGCGCCCGACGGAAAAGTCGTGCTCACGGCGGGAACGAGCGTGCGGCTCGGGGACACCGGCGCGCCGCACGTGCTCGCGCAGTTCGAGGCGGGCGAGAACCAAGCGGTGAACCTGGGCG
>JBFGLA010000111.1:0-8334 GCA_041576355.1 Burkholderiales bacterium | reverse complement strand
CGTGAGCTTCACGCCTTGCGCAGGCACGCCTCCAGCAGCTCCACCGCGCGGCGCGCGAACAGCCACATGTTGGCCTCGCGCTCAGCAGTTCCGGTCTCGATGGTGATTGCAGCTTCGACCGGGCCGCTGACCGCGATGCAGGCGTGTCCCGGCGCGTCGCCGTAGCGGTTGCCGGTCGGACCGGCGGCGCCGGTTTCTGCGAGACCCCAGGTGGCGCCGAGGTTCGCTCGCACCCGCTGCGCGAGCAGCTTCGCGAACGGCTCGCTCGCCGAGCGTATGTCCGCCATGTCCTGCGCGCTGATGCCGAGCAGCGCCGAGCGACCCGCGCCGGTGTAGATGACGCAGCCGCCGAGGTAGTAGGCTGAAGCTCCCGGCACGGCGACAAGCGCAGCGTTGATCAGTCCGCCGGCCGAGGATTCCGCGACTGCGAGGGTTTGCTTGCGTGTCTTGAGAAGTTCACCGGCGGTGCGGCCGAGGGCGGAGAGGGATTGCATCATGCCTTCCAAGAGTCCCTCAGCGTCACCGCCCGGTTGAACTTCGGCGCGCCGGGCTTCGAATCGACCCGGTCGGCGACGAAGTAGCCGTGGCGCTCGAACTGGAAGCGCTCCTCGGGCTTGGCATCCTTCAGCGCGGGCTCGAGCTGCGCGGTGACGACCTTCTTCGATTCCGGGTTCAGGTCCTCAACGCCAGCTGGATGCGGAACTTTGTACAGCCGGTCGTAGAGCCGCACCTCGGCCGCGACTGCGTGCGTGGCGCTGAGCCAATGCATGTTGCCCTTCACCTTGACCTTCTCTGCTCCGGGTGTGCCCGATCTCGTGTCCGGATCGTAGCGGCAGCGCACGGTGTCGGTCGCCTGGTCGTAGCCCAGGCACTCGACGACGTACGCGTAGCGCAGCCGCACTTTGTTGCCGGGGAACAGCCGGAAGTAGCCCTTGGGCGGCGTCTCGGCGTAGTCGTCGCGCTCGATCCACAGCTCGCGCGCGAACGGCACTTCGCGCTTACCCCAGTCGGGTTTCTGCGGGTGGTTCGGCGCCTCGCAGGTTTCTTCTTTTCCCTCGGGATAGTTCTCGATCACGAGCCTCAACGGGTCGAGCACGGTGATGCGGCGCGGCGCAACCTCGTTTAAGTGCTCGCGCATGCAGTCCTCGAGCACGGAGAACTCGATCCAAGAGTCGGCCTTGGCGACGCCGATGCGCTCGGCGAAGAGCCGAAAGCCCTCCGGCGTGTAGCCGCGCCGGCGCGCGCCCACCAGGGTCGGCATCCGGGGGTCGTCCCAGCCCTCGACATGGCCTTCGTCGACGAGTTGTATCAGCTTGCGCTTGGAGAGCAGGACGTAAGTGAGGTTGAGGCGCGCGAACTCGATCTGCTGCGGGAGCGGCCTTTGCAGGAGCCCGGCCTCGGCGAGCCGCTCGTTGAACCAGTCGTAGAGCGGGCGATGGTCCTCGAACTCCAACGTGCAGATCGAGTGGGTGATGTTCTCGAGCGCATCCGACACGCCGTGCGCCCAGTCGTACGAGGGGTAGATGCACCACGCGTCGCCCGTGCGGTTGTGTGCCGCGTGGCGGATGCGGAACATCACCGGGTCGCGCAGGTTGATGTTGCCGCTCTTCATGTCGATGCGCGCGCGCAGCACGTGCGAGCCGTCAGGGTGCCAGCCTTCGCGCATCTCGCGTAGAAGGCGCAGGCTCTCCTCGGCCGGCCGGTCGCGGTACGGGCTCTCGCGCCCGTGCTCGGTGAGGGTGCCGCGGTGGGCGCGGATCTCCTCGGCGGTGAGCGAATCGACGTAGGCTTGGCCGCGGCGGACGAGCTCTTCGGCGAATTCGTACAGATGCCCGAAGTAGTCCGAGGCGTAGTAGAGGTTCTCCTTCCAGTCGAAGCCGAGCCACTTCACCGCGTCGACGATCGAATCGACGTATTCCTGCTCCTCCTTGGTGGGGTTGGTGTCGTCGAAGCGCAGGTGGCAGACCCCGCCGTAGGCTTGGGCGAGACCGAAGTTGAGACAGATGCTCTTGGCGTGGCCGTAATGCAGATAGCCGTTAGGCTCGGGCGGGAAGCGGGTGCGGATGCGCGCGGGGTCGAGCGGTGCGCCGGCATGGGTCTGCGCCGGGCCGGGCTTACCCGCCCAGCGGCGCTTTGCGTACTTGCCGCTCGCGAGATCGCCCTCGATGATCTGGCGGATGAAGTTGCTGGTCGAGGGCGCCTGCGGTGTTCGGTCGGGCTTGCTCATTGCGTGCGTCTGCCGGCAGTCGATAGTCCGGCACGCATTCTACCGGCCGCGCGGGGTCACTTGTTCTTCCGGTAGAGCCGGTTGTGCGATTCGAGTCTTTCGACTGGTTGCCTGGACGCTCGCGTCCGGCGCAATGCGCCGGTGGACTATGCCGCATTCCGCCCCCGAAACGGCTGCTGGACTCACCCGGCGCGGCGTATCATCGCGCCGGGACAGCGGAGCGGAAAGGGAATCCGTCATGGATGGAATGGATCGGCACCGCCTCGACGGCGCTGTGCGCGCAGGCATCCTCAGCGCCGACCAAGCTTCGCGGCTGGTCGAGTATCTCGATCGTGTGCGCGCGGACAGCGGCGAGACGACCGAGCAGCCGCGCTTCACGTTCACCCATGTCCTCTATTACCTGGGCGGGATGATCGCGATCGGCGCGATGTCTCTCTTCATGACGCTCGGCTGGAACGCGCTCGGCGGCTGGGGCGGGTTCTTCACCGCGATTTGCTACGCCGTGCTCGCGCTCTCGCTCACGCATTGGTTCCTCGAGCGCAAGGGTCTTTGGATCCCGGCCGGGATCATGGCAACGCTCGCCGTGGTGATGGCGCCGCTCGCGATCTTCGCCGCGCAAACGGCGCTCGGCTACTGGGATGCGTCCAAGCCGTACCGGGACTACCACGTCTACATCGACGGGCGCTGGCTGATGATGGAATTCGGCACGCTCGCGCTCGGCGCGCTGCTGTTGTGGCGCTACCGCTTCCCGTTCATGCTGATGCCGATCGCGGTGACACTTTGGTACATGAGCATGGACATCGTGCCGGTCCTCTTCGGCGCCGATATCTACGACTGGGAAATTCGCAAGTTCGTCTCGCTTTGGTTCGGTCTGATCGTGGTGCTGATCGCGTTCTGGGTCGATGTGCGCTCGCGCGCCTCGCGCGACTACGCGTTCTGGCTGTATCTTTTCGGCGTGCTCACCTTCTGGGGCGGGTTATCGCTGATGAAATCGGGGAGCGAATGGGGCAAGCTCGCGTACTGCGGCATCAACGTCGCGATGATTCTCATCGGGGCGCTATTGGGCCGGCGCGTATTCGCCGTGGCCGGTGGTCTGGGCGTCGCGGGCTACCTCGGGCACCTGTCCTGGCGCGTTTTCAAGGACAGTATCGTGTTCCCCTTCGCGCTCTCCGCGATCGGCTTCGCGATCATCTGGCTGGGCGTGGTGTGGCAGAGGCGCGAGGGGCGATGGTCGGCGCGGCTGCGCTCGCTGCTCCCGCGGGAGCTACGCGAGCTGATCGAGGCGCGCGCGGTACGCTGAACGAGCGCATGATCTACCGGACGATCGAGGTCAGGCGGATCGCGGGAGCGCTCGGTGCCGAGATCGCCGGGCTGGACCTCGCGCAGCCTCTGTCCGACGAGCAGGCAGCGGAGCTGCGCGCCGCATGGCTCGAGCACCTGGTCATCTTCTTTCGCAACCAGCCCCTGTCGCCGCCGCAGTTCATGGCGTTCGCGCGGCGTATCGGCAAGCCGATCGAATATCCCTTCGTAAAGGGGATCGAAGGATTTCCCGAGATCATCGAGGTGAAGAAGCTCGAGCACGAGCGCGTCAACTTCGGCGGCATCTGGCACTCCGACACCGCGTACCTCGATGAGCCGCCGATGGCCTCGATGCTGCTCGCGCGCGAGAGTCCCCCGTACGGCGGCGATACCCTGTTCGCGAACATGTACCTCGCCTACGAGACGCTCTCCGACGGGATGAAGCGGCTGCTCGATCCTTTGCTTGCGGTGAATTCGTCGGCCAAGGCCGACGTCTCGCGCACGCGCGAGGACAGGGTCCGGACCGACGGACGGGAGGAAGCGAAGAGGGAGTACGTCGCCGAGCACCCGGTGGTCCGGACCCACCCGGAGACCGGGCGCAAGGCGTTGTACGTCAATGTCGCACACACGGCGCGTTTCGCGGACATGGGCGAGGAGGAGAGCGCGCCACTGCTCGAGTTTCTTTTCCGGCACCAGGTGCGGCCGGAATTTACGTGCCGCTTCGCCTGGCGGCCGGGATCGATCGCGCTCTGGGACAACCGCTGCGCGCAGCACAATCCGGTGAACGACTATCACGGCCACCGCCGCGTCATGCACCGGATCACGCTCGCCGGAGATGTACCCCGCTAGACGAACGGCAAATTGACACGATCGCGCCGGATTGGGACGATTCAGTACTCGAACATCCCATTTCCGGGGGGAGCATGGGCAGGGTCGAATACCCAAGAGTGTGCTTGATCGGCGCGGGATCGAGCGGGATTACCGTTCTGAAGGCGCTGAAGGACCGCGGCATACCCGCAGATTGTTTCGAGAAGAGCGATCAGGTCGGAGGTAACTGGGTTTTCAAGAACCCGAACGGGATGTCCTCCGCGTACCGGTCGCTCCACATCAACACCTCGCGCACCCGCATGCAGTACGCCGACTACGCGATGCCGGCGGACTATCCCGATTTTCCCCACCACAGCCATATCGCCCAGTACTTCAACGACTACGTCGACCACTTCGGCTTGCGGCCGATGATCACGTTCGGGACCGCGGTGCAGCGGGCGGAGCGGCGCGCGGACGGACTGTGGGCAGTCACGCTGGACGACGGGACCGTACGCCATTACGACGCGCTCCTGATTGCGAACGGCCATCACTGGGATCCGCGCTGGCCGGAGCCGCATTTCCCCGGCAAGTTCGACGGCCTGGAGATGCATTCGCATTTCTACATCGATCCCGAGGAGCCGCACGATCTGCGCGGCAAGAACGTCGTCGTCGTGGGAATGGGCAACAGCGCGATGGATATCGCGGTGGAGCTCGGACGCCCCGGGGTGGCGAATCGGGTCTTTCTCTCGACGCGCCGCGGCGCTTACGTCATTCCCAACTACCTCTTCGGGCGCCCGCTCGACACGCTCGGGGCACTGCACCCGCTCATTCCGTTTCCCGTGCAGCGCGCGCTCCTTGCCTTCATCCACCGCCTCGCGGTCGGGAAGATGGAGGACTACGGCCTGCCCGAGCCCGATCACAAGATCGGACACGCTCACCCGACGGTTTCGAGCGAAGTGCTGGTCAAGTGCGGGCGGGGCGACGTCAAGCCCAAGCCCGGCATCGCCGAGCTGTGCGGCAAGCAGGTGAAGTTTGTCGACGGCAGCCTCGAGGACATCGATGCGATCATCTACTGCACCGGCTACAAGGTGAGCTTTCCGTTTTTCGATGAGAATTTTCTCGCCGCGCGCGACAACGATTTGCCGCTGTACCGCCGCCTGTTCCATCCCGATATCGAGAACGTGTTCTTTTTTGGCCTGTGCCAGCCCCTGGGGGCGGTCATGCCGATCGCCGAGGCGCAAGGAAAGCTGATTGCCGAGCTTCTCACCGGCGCTTATCTCCCGCCGAGCCGCGATGAAATGCGGGCCGACATGGCAAGGGAACGCGAGGCGATGTTCCGGCGCTATGTGCCGTCGAAACGCCACACGATGCAGGTCGACTACGATCTGTACCTCTACCGACTCGCCAAAGAGGCGGCGCGCGGCCGCCGGCGCGCGGCGCGGCAAGGCTATCGACTTCCGATTCCGGCGCGTGCGCAAGCGGCAAGTGAGCCTGCATCCCGTCGCGGCGCGGCAACGGTCATAGCTTGATGCACCCTGTGCGTCAGTTTCCGGCGCGAGCGCCGACTATTGCCGCAGCGGAGGTGAACCATGGCTGAGCGCTTCGACGCGATCGTGATCGGGACCGGACAGGCGGGACCGGCGCTTGCGGCGCGGATGGACAGGGAAGGACTCAGGATTGCCGTAATCGAGCGCAAGCTCTTCGGCGGCACGTGCGTGAACGTCGGCTGCATTCCAACCAAGACGATGGTCGCGAGCGCGCGCGCCGCGGCGGTGGCGCGCCGGGCGGCTGAATATGGCGTGGTGATCGAGGGCGGGGTGCGGGTCGACATGAAGGCCGTCAAGGCGCGCAAGGACGGCATCGTCAAGCAGTCGAACGACGGGGTGACGAAGTGGATGGCTGGGCTCAAGCACGGCACCGTAATCCGGGGGCACGCGCGCTTCACTGCACCGCATACGGTGTCGGTCGGCGGTCGCACGCTCGAAGCCGAACGTATCTTCATCAACGTGGGCGGGCGCGCCTCGGCGCCGCTTATCCCCGGACTTGCCGATGTACCGTACCTCAACAACAGCTCGATGATGGAAGTTGACTTTCTGCCCGAGCATCTGGTGATCGTCGGCGGCAGTTACATCGGCCTGGAGTTCGCGCAAATGTTCCGCCGCTTCGGCTCGAAGGTCACGGTGGTCGAGCGCGACGCGCGCTTGATCGGGCGCGAGGACGAGGACGTGTCGGACGAGATCCGCGCGATCCTCGAGCGCGAAGGCGTCGAGGTGCGCACGGGCGCCGAGTGCATGAAGGTCGAGCAGCGGGGCAATCGCGTCGCCGTGGGTCTGGAATGCCGGGACGGTCCGCCCGTCGCCGAGGGCTCGCACCTGCTGATGGCGGTCGGGCGCCGGCCGAACACCGACGACCTTGGTTTGGATGTTGCGGGGATCGAAACCGATGCGCGCGGCTATATACGAGTCGACGATAAGCTGCGCACCAGCATCCCCGGCGTCTGGGCGCTTGGCGACGCGAACGGTCGCGGCGCCTTCACGCACACCTCCTACAACGATTACGAGATCGTCGCCGCGAATCTATTCGATGGCGACCGGCGCAAGGCGTCGGACCGCATCCTGGCGTATGCGCTCTTCATCGATCCGCCGCTCGGGCGTGCCGGCATGACCGAGAACGAGGCGCGCAAGAGCGGCCGCAAGCTGCTCGCCACCAAGATGCCTATGGCGCGCGTCGCGCGCGCGCGCGAAGCCGGCGAGACGCAGGGTTTCATGAAAGTAGTGGTCGATGCCGATTCGAAGGAACTGCTCGGCGCCGCGATCCTCGGCATGGGCGGCGACGAGATCGTGCACTCGCTGCTCGACATGATGTACGCGAGAAAGTCTTACACCACGATCCAGCGCGCGGTCCACATCCACCCGACCGTCACCGAGCTGATCCCGACGCTGCTCGGAAACCTCAAGCCTCTATAAACCAGTCGAGCGCTACTTCAGGAGATCCCATTCCGCTTCGCGCCGGCGGCAGGCGCCGCCCTGGACGCTGTCTTTGCGGCCGGAGACGGATACCTCCGCGACGAACTCACGGCAGGGGTCGTTGCCCTCGACGAAGTCGCGCATCAGACTGAGCCGGTAGGTGACGCCCGTGGAGTCGTTGCGCCACGAGACCGAGTTCCCCTTGCGCACCAGCTCGAGCGCGTGGCCCATGCAGCCGCGATCGCGCTCGTCCAGCTCGCGACCGAGCTTTTCACCCGTGGCGCCGGCCACGATCGCGATCGAGCGGCCGCCGCTTGGCGCGCCGACGGCGTCCCGTGCCGCCGCGACATCGCAGCGTCCACCGACGACGCCGAAGTCGCGCGACCATGGGATGCCCGTATAGCCGACGTAATGCGGCTGTTGCGGCGCCATCGCAGCCTGAGCCGGTGCCGGCTGGGGGGTGGGTGCAGGCGCAGGTTGTGCGGCATTTCCAGCTCCAGGAGCGGCGGGGGCCGATTCCGCTGCAACCGCGGGCGGCGTTTCCGTGCCGGCGGGTGACACTTGCGCGTTCGCCGGCATCGCCGCGAGCAGGAAAAGCGCCATATTCAGCGCGTGTCTTCCTATTGCGACTTTCTTCACGGTGTTCCTCCGACGGATTTTCGCGCGCCGAGCATAGCTCAATTCCCGGGCGCATGCCTCGAACGGCGCTTGTCAGACGATATAGTACCGGTCCTTGGGGAATGACCTTGTTGCGCCTCTTCGCCACACTCAATGCACGCTTTGCGCACCAGCGCGGTCGCACGGTCCTTTCCGTTGCCGGCATCGCGCTGGGTGTCGCGCTCGGCTTTGGCGTGCACCTCGTCAATCGCGCGGCCGTAGGGGAGCTCGCCGCCGCCGTTCGCACCGCCGCAGGCGAGGCGGATCTGGAGGTGCGCGGCGGGCGCGCCGGATTCGCCGAAGAGCTGTACGTGCGCATTGCCAAGGTGCCCGGTGTCGCGTTGGCCAGCCCTACGCTCGAGCTGGAGACCGGGATTG
>JBFGLA010000110.1:0-8454 GCA_041576355.1 Burkholderiales bacterium | reverse complement strand
CATGAAATGATGTTTCAAATAATGGAACTCAGGGAGCGCGCGATGGTGCAGAACGATATTCAGGAGCGGGAGCATTTCCTCTTCACCTTGAACTGGCTGCTGGAGGTCCAGCGGCGTCATGGCGCCTCGCTGAGCTACAGCTTGGCCAACGTCTGTTTCCAGCGCCGCGACGTGCTCGGCAGCGTCTATGGCGCGCCGCGTGCCCACAGGATGCTGCTCGACGTCTCCGCCGCCCTGCACAGGGCGTTTCGCCGCACCGATCTGGTGATGCGCGATCACACCGACTTCTGGATCCTGCTTCCCCTCAGTTCCCAGGAGAGCGTTTTCAAACGAGTCAGGGAAATGGTCGAGATCGTTTCCTCGCTCGGGCTCAATATCGTCGAGCGCGACATCGCGCTGTTCGAGCTCGGCAGCGGCCAGATCGCCGCCGATGCGCCGCAGGATGCCGACGAATTTCTGCGTTATCTGAAGAGCCGCCAACCGGCCAAGTCTCAGCGCCTGCAGGAAATGCAGGCGGCCTGATACCCTGACGCGGCGGTGAGGAACCCGCCGCGCCGGCGCCGCCGAGCCAAAGCGCCTTGTCGATGAAGCGCTCGGCTATCGCCTTACCGGCATTCCGGCCGTGAGCGCGGTCGACTTTCAATATGCCGTCTCCGCTCCGCATCGTCGGCACCGCGCTTGTCTTGATGGGCCTCGCGGCCATGGTGCGCGGCGGCTACGGCCTTGCGACACGCCATGATGGCGAAATTCTCGAAGCGCAGGCGACCGTCGTCGCACACTCTGCCGTAACGAAAGAGGTCGTTGTCGGCGGGCGCGGGGAACGCAGGAGCGTCGCCTTTACCAAGATCCGCTTGGCGTATGTCGTCGACGGAAAGCAGCACGAATGGGTCGTCGAGCGCGCACCCTCGCTGGCAGCCGCCCGGTTTCCCCTCGGCGCGAGGATGATCGTCTATGTGCCGGCCGAGCGGCCGGACGAAGCGAGCCTCAGCCGCGATCGAGATCCGTATGCGGTCGTCCTCATCGTCGCCGGTGTCCTCCTCCTCATCTCCGGTGCGGCGATATTTCTCTTGGGCAAGAATTCGAGCTGAATCGCCGAAGCGGGTCATCCATCGTTTTGAGCAGGTGCGCAGTTCAATGCACCGACCGTTCTTCAATTCGGGGCCGCCTTTACGGTGACGGTGACGTTCGCCGGCGCGGACTGGTTGCCGGCGTCATCGATCACCACCAGCCGGAACTGATGCGCCCCTGCGGTCAGCGGGCTGGGCTTGGCCTCGACTCGCATCTGATCGACGGTCGTCTCGACGGGCGAGCCAAGCGCAAGCGATCCGCCGCTGCCCGAAAGACGGGTCCAGCGATATCTCGCGACTCGTCCCGGCGGCGTATCCGCCGACCCCTTGCCCACGAGTAAGAAGCCCGCCACCGGATCCACCGTATTGTTGGAAAGCGGTCGACCGTCCAGACCCGCCACCCTCAGCATCGCGGTGGGCGCAGCGGTATCCCCCATGACAGCCACGGAAACCGTCGCAGGCGGCGAAACGTTACCGGCATCATCGACCACCACCAGCCGGAACTGATGTGTGCCGAGGGCCAGCGGACTGGGTGCGGCATCCACCCGCAGTTGATCGGCGGTCGTCGCGACCGGCGAGCCAAGTGCAAGCGATCCGCCGCTGCCCGAAAGACGAGTCCAGCGATAATTCACGATTCGCCCCGGCGGTGGATCCGCCGATCCCTTGCCCACGAGCAGGAACCCCGTTCCCGGTGGCACCGTATCATTTGCGAGCGGCCGACCGTCCAGACCCGCAGCCCGCAACATCGCCGTGGGCGCGACGGTGTCACCCATCACGACTACGGAAACCGTCGCCGGCGCCGAAACGTTGCCGGCATCGTCGACCACAACCAGCCGGAATTGATGAGTCCCGATCCCCAGCGGACTGGGCGCAGCCTGCACTTGCAATCGATCCGCGGTGGTCTCGACCAGCGCGCCAAGCGCAGGCGATCCGCCACTGCCCGAAAGACGGGTCCAGCGATATTTCGTGACTCGCCCCGGCGGTGCGTCCGCCGATCCCTTGCCCACAAGCAGGAATCCCGTCCCCGGCGGCAGCGTATTGTTGGCGAGAGGCCGGCCGTCCAGGCCCGCAGCCCGCAAGACAGCAGTCGGCGCAACGGTGTCGCGCACAGCGGGTTGGGCTCGCTGCCGATCTTTCTGGCCAAAGTCGCCTGGCGGCCTGACGGGGGTATTCTGCGCCCAGAGCGGCAGCCGCGGTCGCATTTGACTCGCCCGACCGCTTGTCGTCGCGCCGGAAATTCCGACTGTCGTTTCCGCCGACGCTGCCAACGCGGGGCTTCCCAGGAGGGCCACCGCGCATACGCACAGCCCTCGAAGACAAGAAAAGATCTGGCGCATGATGCGTCCCCCCGCTCAAATCCCCAAAGAACGCGCCACCCGCTGCAAATTGCGAGCGGCATACGCGTCTGCACTCCGCTCGAGCGGCATCGCATCGTGAATCGCTTCGGTATCCGGCCTGCCCCGCTCGATGGACTGGACCACGGACGGCGGCAGCTCGCCGAACCAGCGGTTGGCGAAAGCCTCGCGCGAGCTGCGGCGGCACTGCTCGGTATGCCCCAGCTCGTGCAGGAGCCACCGCAGCTGACTACGTTCGATCTTCTGCCCGGCATGGAGCTTCTGCACGATGCCGCGATCGGGGAAATAGATCCGCTGGCAGTCGGTCATCGCCGTATCGGAGTGATCGAGGTAGCCTGAGTAGCCGACGATGACTCCGTTGGCATTGATCCCCGCGTCGCGAAATGCATTGCGGTAACGAGAATGCAGGAGCCGCGGCGCGGTGCCTGCCGCGACGATGCGGAAATAAGCGTCGTACGCGGCCAGCGCACTGAAGCGCGCCACCCGCACGGCCGCTGTGCCTGTCGCCTGCGCACTCGCCGAAAACGCTTTCCCTGCCGCGCGCGCCGTACCGGCCGCCGCGCCGCGGACGACTGCGGCGATCTCCTGTGCGCTGTAACCGGCAAACGCCAGCGCCTGCTGCAAGGCGTACCCGCTCAGGCGAAACACGTTGACCGCGACATCGTGCGCCGTCTCGATGCGCAGGCTGTAGTAGGTGCGCAGCGCCTTGAGCACGTCTCCGGCCGCGTACCCTGCCCGCTTCAGCCACTCCGCCGGCCGGCGGCAACCCGCCGCACCACAGTTCTGGTTCGAGATGAAAGTCGCCGATCGTTTGAACGCTTGCACCAACTGATCGGCGCTCGCGCGAAAGCCGAGCTTGAGCGCAGCGAAGACCTGGCTCGGATCGAAGTTCATATGCGCAAGCGCCTCCGCAGCCTCGACGAGGCTGTAACCGCCGGCTTGCAGCCACTGCGCGAGCTGCTGCGCCGAAGCCCGGAAATTGCCTCTCAGCCACTCGGCGGCGCGCGTGGGCGTCATGTGCAGCCGGCTCTTCAGCGCCGTTGCGATGTCGCGGGCCGAGAAGCCAGCCGCCTTGAGCCAGTTGGCGACATGCGCGCCCGGCGATCGGAATACAGATTGCAGCGCGTCGGCGACTTCCAGAATCCCGAACCCGCCCGTCTTGAGCAGCGCCGCAACCTGCTGGCCGCTCAGGTGGAAAGTCTGCTGCAAACCGAGAGCGATTTCACGGGTCGTCTTGCCCGCCTGTCTGAAGGCGTTGATCAGCTGCTCCGGGCTGCCGAACGCGGCGGCGCTCGTCTGGTTCAGGCACTTGACCGTCGCGAGCGTCACCGGCGTGAGATAAAAGCCGATCGGCGGTTCGACCTGATCCTTGTCGAGCGCGAAATTGTTGTTCATCGCGCCGCGCACGGTGATCTGGACTTTCTGGTTCTTGCGGTTCTTGACGTAATTCAACTGCGAGCGATTGATCGACCGAGTCTGGTCGACGCTGAGCGTCATGCTCGTTGCCCGGTCCTGGCGCTGGAAGCCGCTGCCGGTGTGATAGCCGTACTCGATCCGGCATTCGTTCGCAGCGTGGCTTGGAGATCCGAGCACGATCGCGACGGTTGCACATGCAAGCGCAAGCTGGCGTCCGCGACTGCGCAATCTTCCCGGCTCAATCGCAATATGATCTGCTCGGTCTTCCATCGTCGATCTCCTTTCCGTTGAAGAACGGCACGGACTCTCGCCGAGCTCCGGCCGTGGACCGCGTTCGTCTGTCGCGGTCCCCCAACTAGACAGGACCCCATTCGCCTTCGCTATCCCAGGAAACGGGGATGCACCGGCATCCCGCATTCCTGGGATGGGCGAATCACCTCCACCTCGCCAAGATTCCGCACAACCGACGCGCCGCACCGCGACGCACGCAAACGAGCACGACATGAACCGGAATCGAACGAGCACTACGACAGGCCGCGCGGCGCGATGGATGCTCGCCGTGATTCTCGGCGCCGCCTCCGGCGCGGCGAGCGCGGTCGAAGTTCTGCCGACCGAATTCGCCGAGCGCTGGGTCGCGCCGAACGACCCGATCCGCCTCAAGCTCGATCGCCCGCTGCAGCCGAACGAAGGCGCGCTCGCGATCTTCATCGGCCATCGCGACGTGACGGTGCTCTTTCGCCAGACGGCACCCGGGGAATTCACCTATACGCCCGATCGCATCGCCTTGCCCTCGGGCGAGCACGAACTGATCGTGTATCAGGTGCGCGCGGGCGATTGGCGGGAGATCGCTCGGCTATCGTTGAAGGTACTCACGCCCGCCGGGTTCGAGACGTCCACGGTCACGCCGCGCATGGACCTCAATGTCAAGTCGCAGCTCGACGAAGAGCATTCCGAGGACGCGCCCACGCCGGAGCGAAGCACGTACAACGACCTGGCGGGCCAGGGCGGACTCACGACCGAGCATCAGCGCGGCGATCTGCGCATCGCGAGCGCGTTCAACTTCGTCGGCTCGAGCTACCGCAAGGAGGCGCTCAGGTTCGGGCAAGAAGGCGCCGACGCGCCTAAGGTCGATCTCACCGATTACCGCTTCGACGTGAGCAAGGGATCGACCGCAGTCGCGCTCGGGCACATCAGCTACGGCAACAACCCGCTTCTGTTGAGCAACGTGGCGAACCGGGGGGTGATGCTGACGCAGCGCTTCGGGTCGCACGTCGATGTGTCGTTGAGCAGCATGAACGGCAACAGCATCGTCGGTCCGGACAACTTCTTCGGTCTGGACGACGCGGAGAATCGAATCAACGGCGCGACCCTCGGCCTGGAAGCGATTGCCGATCGGCCCGGCGGGCTGCGCGCCGAGGTCTCCTACGTCGAGGCATCGGTGAAGTCGCTGCCCGATTTCAACGCCGGCGAGATTCCGGATGCGGAGGAAAGCCACGGCGCAGGCCTGAGGCTGCTCGGCAGCACGAGCGACGGCCGGTTGCGCGGGGATTTTGTGCGCGCGGCGAGCACCTACCTCAATCCGAACGATCCGCTGCTCGCCCAGGGCGATACGCTGGTGCCGGTAAACCGCTCGCGCGACTACGGCCGCATGGCGGATCTGTCGTACGACCTGCTGCGCGCGAACACGACGTTCTCGGAGAGGCACCCGCTCACCGTCACCCTGAGCGCCCACCATGCGCTCGTCGACCCCCTGTACAAGAGCCTCGGCACGTTCGTCGCGTCCGACCAGGATCTGACGCGCTACGGCCTTTCGGTTCAGATCGGCGCGCTGCTCGCCCAAGCAGGGGCTTCGCGCAAGAAGGACAACGTCGAGGACGTGCCGACGATCCTGAAGACGCGCACAGACGATACGACGTTCAATGTGAACGCGCCCCTGGGCGCGCTCGTCGGCAGCGACAGCGGCTTCGGGAGCGCGTGGCCGACCCTCACCTACACGCGCCAGCGCACGCATCAGCTCGCGATCAATACGCCGACCTTCGCCGATTCGGGATTCCAGGACACGCATCGTCCGGATCAGCTCAACGTCATGCGGCAATGGGGCGCGAACTGGAACTGGGACCGCTTCAGCCTCGGCTACACGCGCAGCAACTCGCTGCAGGACAACCGTCAGGCGGGCCGCGAGCAGGCCGACTTCAGGAGCACCGGGCACCAGGGAACAGCGGGCCTGCGCGCGAGCGACACGCTCAATCTCAATCTCGGCGTCAATGCGACGCGAAACCACAGCGACGAGCAGGAGTTGACGACCCGCACCGAGGGCGCGACCTTCGGCTTCGACTGGCAGTTCGTCGAGCGCTGGACCTTGAACGGGAATTACGGGGCCACGCGGACCGAGGACTCGCAGAACCTCGCGACCAGCGACAGCTACACGGCGCAAACCCAGGTCGCCTGGCGATTCGAGGTGCCCGGCTACGGCGGGCGTAAGCTCCCCGGGCAGCTTTTCCTGCGTCACAGCGTGCAGAGCAACAGCAACCGGGATAACACCTTCGGTCTCGCGACCGACGTCCGTCACTGGACGGTCAACGCAGGTCTAAGCTTGAGCCTCTTCTGACATGAAACCCATCTCGCGATTATTCGTTTCATTCGTCTCGCTGCTGCTCGGCGCGCTCGACGCGGCGGCCGTATCCGGAGTGAACCCGACCGGCGTCAACGTGCGGGCCACCGGTCCGACGACCGTATTCATCACCTTCCAGAACCTCGATCCAAACGAGAGATCGGTCGAAGCGTTCTGGTGCGGCGCCGTGATCGCGGGCGTGGGGGGCGGAAGCGTGACCGCGACTAACCCTTGTGTCCCGGGAACGATCTTCGGGCGGCTGCCGCTGCGGCACGATCTGTCGCGCCAGAGTGCCGCCGGCGCCTTCACCAACCTCACCGACATCATGACCATCCCGGCGTCGGTTGCACGCCGGGCCTACCAGGACGCGCAGGCCGGCAACGCGTCGGACTTCTTCTACGTGCGCCGCTTTACCGGCGGCGCGGCGGGCGACCGCTACGCCGTGGTGACCTGCCGCATGGCGGGCGGCGGTGCGCGCAGCCCGCTCGCGCTCCTCGACGTGCGGGTCGCCTTCGAGACCGAGAAAGGCCAGGCGCCCGTGCTCTTCATGGCGCGCGGACACCGGCTGCCTCCCTTCGGCGCCAACATCGCCTACAACGGCAGCGGCACGCTGATCGGGCGCTGGGAAGTGGTCCTGCCCGGAGATATCGAGCCGACAACGGAAGACCTTCTCACCGAGGCGACCCTTCCGATCGAGCGCAGGGGACTGCAGCGCCGCTACACGCTGCTCAAGCGCTTCGAGATCTTTCTCCCGCCGACCGGCAAGGTCTACATCCCGGGCCCCGACCCCGCCCAAGTGCCGCACGAGGCCGACGGCCCCTACAAGATCCTGTTACGCATCGAGGCGAGCCGGGACAAGGAAGGAGACTCCAACACGCTCGCGGGAGTCGTAGCGAGCGGCGGTGTCGCCGGCTTCGCGATGCCGGTGCTGCGCTACTACATCGGCACACCGGCAACGCTGGAGAAACTTCGCGCCGAGCCGAGCGCCCGCCTGCAACTCATGCTGCCGCAGGACGGCGGAGCACTGGCCCCCGGAGCGCCGATCCATTTCTCCTGGGTCGACGTTGCCGGGGCGAGCCTCTATCGACTGGAAGTCGAGGGCGAAACGGGCCGGGTGATCTCCGCGCTCGTCAATCCGGGCGTATCCGCCTACACCGCGCCGCCGTGGATCGCCGAGCGGGCGGGAAGAGGACTGCGCTGGCGAGTCGTCGCGCTCGACGCGGCAGGGCTTGAAATGGCGCAGAGCGCGTGGCGCAGCCTGCGGGTGGCGGGCGCGTCGGTACGATAGCCCGCGCGTGCGCCGCGTGCCGGAACGCCAACTCCGCGCGACTCGTCAGCGCGCGACCGCGAGCATCGCGAGCAGCAGCAACACCAACGCCGCCGCCTGCGACGCAACCCGCAACGCCATGTAGCGCGTGCTGTGGGCTTGGTCGTACTCTCCGCCGCGCGCCATCGAGCTGATGCCGAGCACGAGGAACGCCGCCGCGGCCACGAATGCGATCAAGGCAAGCAGGGTCATGTCGCCCTCCTTTCGGGTCGGAGAAGCTCTCTTGCGCTTCTCCTAGACCACGATAGGCCAAGCTATGCCGGACCGCACCTAGGTTTGTTGACCTAGATCAGCTTTCGGTGGCGTACTCTTTCGCGGGCAGCTTGAGGAGGCGTTGTGCATTGCGGCAATAGATGCGGTCGCGCTCGTCCGCGCTGATGTCCAGCCCGTCGATGATCTTGATCGTCTCGCGGATGTACATCGGTCCCTTCTCCGGATCGAACGGCGCATCGGACGCGAAGAGCACGTTGTCGACGCCGAAAAAATCGAGTCCGCAACGGGTCGCCGAGACCGAGCCGAACACCGCGGTGTCGGCGTAGAACATCTTGAAGTAGTCGAACGGACGCTTCTTCAGTTTCTTGAGAAGCACGGTGTAGTCCTCGTCCGAGGTCCGTGTTCCCAGCTGGTCCCAGCCCGGACCGACGCGGCCCTCGAAATACGGCACCATGCCGCCCATGT
>JBFGLA010000109.1:0-8593 GCA_041576355.1 Burkholderiales bacterium | reverse complement strand
CGAGCCAAAGCGGGAAGCGCGCGACGAGCCGCGCGATCCAGCGCGGCCGCAGCTCGTCGCGGGTCAGGCGCAGCACCCACGCCGGCAGGCGCGAGGCGATCGGCGCGGACTCGAGCGAGAGCAGCGTCTCGCAGCTGCCCGGCTCGCCGCGCCGCGCGCAGCGCCCGATGAACTGCCGATCGATCCGCCCCGAGGCGTTCGCCTGGCACAGGATGACGTGCAGCCCCGCGCCTCGAGCGAGCTTCTCGGCAAGCTCGATGTCGGTGCCGCGGCCCGCCATGCTGGTCGCCACGGTGATCCGGCCTTCGTTGCCCGCCTTGGCGACGACCTCGGCTTCGTGGCGGTCCTGGCGCGCGTTGAGCACGACGTGCGCGAGCCGCGCCGCGTGCAAGCGCGCGGACAGCGCCTGCGAATCGGCGACCGAGTCGGTGCCGATAAGCACCGCGCCCCCGCGCGCCTGGATCTCGCCCGCCCGCTCGACGACGAAGCGCCAGCGGGCGTCGTGCGAGCCGAAGACGCGCGTCGGCAGGAGCGTGCGGCGGCACGGGCGGCGCGGCGCGACGCGCGCGACGCGCAGGCCGAAGGTCTCGAGCAGCTCGGCGCGCGATTCGGTCAGCGTGCCACTCATGCCGCAAAGATGCAGATAGCGGGAAAAGAAGCGCTGGTAGGTGATCTGGGCGGCGGTCACGTTCTCGCTGCTCGGCACGCATCCTTCCTTCAGCTCGATGAACTGGTGCAGCCCGCGCGACCATGCGCGCCCGGCGGCAACCCGCCCGGTGGTGTCGTCGATGATCTCGACCGCGCCGCGACGCACCAGGTAATGGCGATCGCGCTCGAAGAGGTGCAGCGCGGCAAGCGCCTGGCACAGCGCCTCCTCGCGCAACCGGCGTATGCGCCAAGGCGTATCGCCCGCCTGCGCCTCGCGCTCTGCCTTGTCCTGTCCCCGCGCCGTAAGCTTCACCTGGCGCATCTCGGCGTCGATCGTGTAGTCCTCGCCGAGCGCGAATTCGCGCGCGGCGCTCAGGGCACGCTCGTAGTGCGCGCGCTTAGCGCGATCGTCCGCCGCGCGCGCGAGAATGAACGGCACGCGCGCCTCGTCGATCAGCACGCTGTCGGCCTCGTCGACGATCGCCATGCACAAGCCGCGCAGAACGGTCCCGGTGGCGCCGAACGCGAGGCTGCGCGCGCGCGCGCGCAGCTCGCCGGGAGCGGCCCGGCGCAGCAGCGAATCGCGCAGATAGTCGAACACCAGCTCCTTCGCCGTGCAGTACGCGATATCGCAGGCGTAGGCCTCGCGCCGGGCCTCGGTGCCGAGTTCGTGCGTGACGACGCCGACCTTCAGGCCGAGCGCGGCGAAGACGGGACGCAGCTTGTCGGCATCGCGCCGGGCGAGATACTCGTTGGCGGTGATCACGTGGACCGGGACGCGGGCGAGCGCAGCGGTCGCCGCGGCGATCGCGGCGGCAAGGGTCTTGCCCTCGCCGGTGGGCATCTCGACCAGGCGCCGGTCGAGCATGGCGCGCGCGGCGATGATCTGGCCCGGATGCGGCGTGAGGCCCATGCGGCTGGAAACGACCTCGGAGATGAGCGCGAAGGCGCGCTGCATGACCGCGTCGTCGAATCCGCGCCGCGCGAAGAGTTGCCGCAGCACTGCCGACTCGCGCGCGCAGTCTTCGTCGGAGAGGCGCCGGCTCGCTTCTTGCAAGCCCCGGACCGCCTCGGCAAACGGCACATAGCTCCTGCGCCGGGCGCCGAGAAGCGTATCGAGAAGATCGTGCCTGGGCGCGCGACGCTCGGGGTAGCGGCCGTGGAGCAGGCCGGGTATCGGCAGTTTGTGAGTCAGGGTCCGCATCAGTCCGCCGGGCTGAAGTGCTTGAGCAGCAGCTGCCGCAAGCGGCGATAGGCCTGCGCGGCGAGCGGCTCGGGTTCGAGATCGAAGCGCACCCAGGCCCGCTGGCCGAGGCGCTGGAGGGCCTTGCCCTCGAGCAGGACGTCGAAGAGAAAGACCGGCTCGAGCGTCCGCGTGCCCTCCTTGTCCGAGGTGTCGGTGAGGTGCCGGCCGCCGGCCTGCTGGCTGAGCGCCGCGCTCGGCAGCACCTGGGTCGCCGAGGGCATCTCGCGCTGCAGGCGGCCGGCGATCGGCTCGCGCCGTTCGGCGACGATCACCTCCACGCTGCGTCGGTAGCCGCGGATCGACGCCACGCTATCGTCGGGGACCACGGCGCGCACGGTCGTCGGCGCCGAGGTCATCACGTAGCCGAGCGTCGTACCTTGGGGGACGAAGGCGCCGGGCAGGTCTTCGCTTTTCGGCAGCACCAGCCGCCCGCTCACCTTGCTGCGCACCGTCAGCTGGGCGATGCGATCTTCGATGCGCTCGAGCGCCACCCGGACGTGCGTCAGCTCCTCGACGGCATTGCGCGCCTGCGCCGGATCGCTGAGCAGCGTCTCGTACTGCCGCACCTCGAGCCCTTGCACGCGGGCGCGCAATGCGTCGCGCTCGGCGAGCAGCTTGGGCTCGGCCAGCCGCACGAGCGGAGTGCCACGCTCGACCGCAGCGCCGTCGCGCGCCAGCACCTCGGTGACGAGGCCGTCGGTTTCCGCCCGCACCCGCGCCTGCTCGGGCGGCCAGACCACGCCCTGGACGAGCACCGTGCTCGGCAGCGGCACGGCGAGAGCGATCGCGCCTGCGGCGATGCCCGCAGTGCCGAGGACCAGGCCGGCGCGGCGGCGTGCACGACCCAGGGGAACGGAGCCGAGCAGCGCGCGCAGGTTCGCGAACGCCGGGCGCAGCACCACATAGCCGAGCAGGAGCAGCGCCACCAGCCAGCCGAGCAGCTGCGAGTGGCTGCCGATCCAGAGGACCAACGCGAATCCGAGCGCAAGGCGGTAGGCGAACGAGGCGGGGCTGTAGACGAGCAGCCACTTGCGTTCGCCGCGCGCGATCGAAGGCGCCGGCGCATGGTCGGCGCCTGCGACCAGCCGGCGCGCGAGATGCAACCAGTAGGCTTGGCTGCGCAGGGCGAGATTGGGCAGGTCGAGCGCGTCACACAGGACGTGGTAGCCGTCGAAGCGCACGAGCGGGTTGCCGTTGAACAAGAGAGACGAGGCGAGGCATAGGAACAAGGTGACGAACGCCACATCCCGCACCAGCCCCGGCTCGACCGCGAGCCAGACGAAAAAGGCGAGTGCGGCGAGCGCGAGCTCGACGAGAATCCCGGCGGCGCTGACGATCGCCCGGTGCCAGCGATTGCGAAAGGCGCCGGCGGCGGAGGCATCGACGTACGGGGCGGGAGTGAAGAACAGCAGCGTGATTCCCACCTCGTGGACTTCCCCGCCCCAGCGGCGCACCGCCAGCGCGTGCCCGAGCTCGTGCAGCCCCTTGATGACCGGATAGCAGATCCAGGCAAGACCGAGGTAATAGGGCGTCGCCATGTACGTCGCCGCATAGGCCCGCAATGCGTCCCACTCCGCGCTCGCGCCTGCGGCCGCCGCAACGACGAGCGCGCCGATGAGGATCAGAAGCGGCGCCTGCAGCAGGGGACGCAGCAGCGGCTCGGCGCGGTTGAGCAGCGGGGTCGGATCCCACAGCGGGATCGGAAACGCGAGCGGATTCACCCAGGGTCGGCGGCTGCGCGCGCGCTTGGCGCGCTGGCGAAACAACCCCTCGATGTCCGGTGCGCGGTCGAACTGCACCAGCTCGCCCTCGGCGAGGCGCGCCAGCGTGCGCACGAGATCGTCCTGATCGGGCGTCTCGTCGCCGAATTTCTCCACCAGCTTCGTCCAAAGCTCGTTGACGGTCGCCCGGCCGTCGAAGCGGCCGATGAACTCGTAGGCCTCGCGGTTGATCCGGTGCTGGCGCCCGTTCGACTCGTCGAGCAGCAAATACCAGATCTCGTCGCGGTAGGGCTGGCGCTGGACGCGCACGCCGGAACGCAGTCGCGGGCGCAGATCGGCGACGCGGTACCAAATCGGGCTGAAGAGCGATTCGCCCATCTCATGCCCCCAACGACCAGAGCGTGAGGCGCAGCCACTCGATGACGCGATGCGTGGCGATCCAGGCGGCGCTGCGCTCGCCGACGCCGACCTTGGCGACGCCGCGCAGTCCGGGGCGCAGCGTCCGGCCTGCGGCGTCGAGCGTCGCCTCGACCTCGAAGAAATTCCGGCCCTCGCCCGCCACCGCGACCGGAAGGACGCGCGTCACGGTGAGGCCTAGCACTTCCCCGGGCGTCGCCGCGAGCGCGAGCTTGCCGCGCAGCCCGGGGGCGATCTGGGCGATGTCGCGCTCGTCCACTTCGATGATCAGCCGGAAGCGGTCATCGGGCGCCAGCGTCAGCAGCACTTCGCCGCGCTGCACCGGCGAGCCCAAAGACTGGGACAGGTCGCCTTTGATCACGACGCCGTCGAAGGGTGCACGGATGCGTGCGCGCTGCATCTGGTTGTCGAGCAGCGCGAGCTGCGCCTCGGCCTCGGCCGCCTTCGCCTGGTTGATGACGAGCTGCGTGCGGTCGGCGCGCGCCAGCGCCGCCCGGTAGACGTTTTCGTGCTGGGCGACTTCGCTCAGGCGCTTGGCGCGCTCGACTTCGAGATCCTGCAGCGATAGCTCGGCGAGGACGTCTTCCGAGCGCACGATGTCGCCCGGGCGGACGTTCACCTGTTCGAGAAAACCGTCGATCGGGGCGACCACGACGCGCTGGATCGATCCTTCCAGGCGCGCCGGCGCGCCGACGTGGTAGGGAATCGGCAAAAAGGCGGCCGCGGCCGCGAGCAACGCAATGCCTGCGGCAGCGAGCTTGACGCGGGCATGACCTGGCCCCAGGAGCCGCGCGGACCCGTCACGCAACGATTCGAGCAGGTGCCGGCGCAGCGAGCGTGCGCTCCTGCGCTTGAGATCGAGCACCGGGCCAACGAGAGACAGGACGTCTTCGCAGAAGCGGGCTTCCTCGGCTGTGAATCCCCGCTCGCTGCGCTCCAGCGTGACCGCACCCAGCGCGCGCCCGTTGGCGACCAACGGAACTGTGCACACCCCGCCTTTGCAGAGGCCAAGCACTTCGCCGTGGGCCATGGTGACGAACGAGGCGGCAGGATCGGGAGACGGAACGATCAGCGTCGCGCCCTGCTCGAGCGCCTCGTCCATCGCGGCGCCGAGCTTCTCGAACAACGCGTGGCGCGCATCGAAGTCGGCGCCGTGCGAGAGCGCGATCACGCGGCTGCAGCCGCGCTCCAGCCAGCCCACCGACACGCGCGCGCATTGCAGCGTCTGCGCGAGCTCGGTCGCGAGCGCGGTGGCCGACTCCTCGAGACGGTCGTGCGAAAGCACCGCGGCCTGGGTCTCGACGACAACCCCGGCCGCGCTCACCCTCGCACCGATCTCCGGAAAAGCCGAACCCATGGATACCCCACCGCGCAAATACCCTCGATCTGTTAGCGGCACCTAAGCCACGGATCTTAGGGACCTTTGCGCTTTTTGTTCGTAATTGTGTGTGCAGGATTGCGGTGGGGCACTTGCGGCCGCTCGTCCCGGTCGGAATCGCCCAGCGCGGCGCGTTCGCGTGTGCAAACAATTGTCAGCGACACGTCGATCTATCTCATATCCCGCCGGCGACTGCCGATACACAGCCTATGCGCGGGCATACGGGCCTGCTATTGCCGGAGCGCGGATGACACGATGAAGCACCCAATCCGAAAGAGCAGTTCCTGGAAGTCGCTCGGGCTGTGGATCGCCGGCGTGACGGCGGGCTTGCTGCTGGCCGGCGCCGCCGTGCGCGAAGCCGCGCTCAAACACCTTAACGCCGACGCCGAGCACACTGCGCTGCAGTATGCGCACATGCTCGCCGCCTCGGTGCCGGACCTCGAGCCGCTGTTGACGCGGGGACAGCCCAGTCCGGCCGCGCTCGAACAGCTCAGGCGCCTGCGCAAGGCGGGCGACGTCTTCCGCTTCAAGATGTTTGCTCGCGACGGAAGACAACTGCTCGTTTCCGATGATCTCGACCGCCCGAGCTTCGGTGGCGATGGAAAGCAGCTGGGCGATGACCACGGCGCGAAATCCGCGCATGTGCGCGACATCGTCCTCGGGGGACGCAACTATATCGAGCTGAAGGAAGGCGCCGGAAGGGCTGACCGCCCCTGGCTATACAGCGAAGCCTACGTGCCGGTGCTCAAGAACGGCGGGATCCTCGGCGTGGTCGAAGTCTACGTCGACCAAACCGCGCGCCGCGACCGCATTCAGTCCGCGTTCGTGACAGTCGGCGGCGTGGTCGCGCTGGTTCTTATGCTCGTGGGCGTGATGGGCGTGTCGCAATGGCGGCAGCGGATGCACGCCCACCGCCAGGCCGAGGAACGCATGCGCTACCTCGCGAAGCACGACGCGCTCAGCGGTGCGTTGAACCGCGCAAGCTTTAACGACGTGATGCAGCGCGCGGCCTGGCGCTGCGACACCGGCGGCGCGGGTTTCGCCGTGCTCTGCATCGACTTGGATCGTTTCAAGGAGATCAACGATTCGCTCGGCCATTCCGCCGGCGACGAGGTGTTGCAGCAGGTCGCGCAGCGGCTGCGCGGGCTGGTACGTAGCGGCGACGACCGGGCGCGGCTCGGCGGGGACGAGTTCGCCGTGCTGCAGAGCGGCGTGCGCTCGCCTGACGACGTGGCGACTCTCGCCAAGCGCATCGTGGAAAGCCTAGCCGCGCCGTTCGAGGTAGCGGGCGAGACCGTCACGTGTGGCGCGAGCGTGGGGGCGGCGATCTACGGCGTCGATGCACGCGCCACGGACCAGCTCATGCATATGGCGGATCTCGCCCTGTACCGCGCCAAGGCAGGCGGCCGCGGCACGTTCAGCTTCTATGACGGAGAGCTTGATATGCAGCTCCAGGCGCGCCGCGAGCTGAGCCGGGATCTGCGCGCCGCCATCGCCGCGGAGGCGCTGACGCTGCATTACCAGCCCCTGTATGCGGCCGACGGGGTCACGCTCACCGGCTACGAGGCGCTTCTGCGCTGGAGCCATGCAAAGCGGGGAAATATCCCGCCGTCGGACTTCATTCCCCTGGCGGAAGACACCGGACTCATCGTCCCGCTCGGCGCGTGGGTGCTGCGCCAGGCCTGCGCCGACGCCGCCCGCTGGCCGGCGCCGCTCTCGGTATCGGTCAACCTCTCGGCGGCCCAATTCCGTGACGACCAGCTCGTGCCGACGGTGCAGGCAGCGCTCGGAACGAGCGGACTCGATGCGACTCGGCTCGAGCTGGAGATCACCGAATCGCTGATGATGACCAACACCGAGCGGGTCGTGCAGACGCTGCGGGCGCTCGCCGGCATGGGCGTGAGTATCGCGATGGACGATTTCGGTACCGGCTACTCGAGCCTGTCTTACCTGTGGCGCTTCCCGTTCGACAAGATCAAGATCGACCGCGCGTTCACCAAGGACCTGGCCGACGACGAGAAGGTGAGTCTCATCGTGCGCTCGATCATCTCGCTCGCGCACGCGCTCCAGATCCGGGTCAATGCGGAGGGCGTGGAGACCACCGCACAGATGGTGGCGTTGCAGCAGCACGGCTGCGACGAGCTGCAAGGCTTCCTGCTCGGCCGCCCGGCTCCGCTCGCCTCGCTCACGCATCTCAACGCCGCATCCGCATCGTCGGCACGCCGTTCCACCGGCGCCGCCGCGTTTCTCGAGCAGGCGGCGAGCGTCTAGCTTCAGCCGCGGCCGATCGGGCCCGGCCGAGTCCTGAGCAATCCTTCGGACTCGATGATGCGTATCACGGTGTCCAGCCCGTGGCCCGTCTTGAGGTTGGTGAAAACGAAGGGCTTCGCGCCGCGTATCTTCTTCGCGTCGCGCTCCATCACCTCCAGCGACGCCCCCACGAGCGGCGCGAGGTCGATCTTGTTGATGACCAGGAGATCGCTCTTGGTGATCCCCGGGCCGCCTTTCCTCGGGATCTTGTCACCGGCGGCGACATCGATCACGTAGAGCGTCAGGTCGGAAAGCTCCGGGCTGAAGGTGGCGGCCAAGTTGTCGCCGCCCGATTCGATGAGCACGAGGTCCAGGTCGGGAAAGCGCCGGTTCAGACGCTCGACCGCCTCGAGGTTGATCGAGGCGTCCTCGCGGATCGCGGTGTGCGGGCAGCCGCCGGTCTCGACGCCAAGGATGCGCTCGGGGGCGAGCGCTTCGTTGCGCACCAGGAACTGAGCGTCCTCCTCGGTGTAGATGTCGTTCGTGACGACCGCGAGGTGGTAGCGATCGCGCAAGGCGCGGCAGAGCGCGAGGGTAAGCGCCGTCTTGCCCGAGCCGACCGGACCTCCGATGCCGACGCGCAACGGTTGCAGAGCGCTCACGAGCGAAAGAGCCGCGAGTACTGGGTCTCGTGCCGGCTGGAAAAAAGCGCAAGGCGCGGCGCGAAATTGCACAACTCATCGTCGCCTGCGGCGAGCGCGGCATCGGCGAGCCCGTCGAGCCGCTCGCCGAGCGCGGCGAGCATCTTCTGCCCTTCGGTCTGGCCGAGCGGGACGGCTTTCACCGCCACCATGACCTGGTTCTCGCACCAGCTCCAGAGGTAGGCCACCAGCGTCTCGCGCACGGGGATACTCCAGGCTGCGGCAGCGCAGG
>JBFGLA010000108.1:0-8603 GCA_041576355.1 Burkholderiales bacterium | reverse complement strand
GCCGGCGCCATCGCCGCGACCGCGGTGGCCCAGGGCGTCGGGCGATTCGCGCTCACGCCGCTCCTGCCCGCGATGCGCGCGGCGGCAGAGCTCGACGCGGCGCGCGCCGGTGCGCTCGCCTCGGCGAACTTCGCCGGCTATCTCGCTGGCAGCCTCTGGGTGGCGCTGCGGGCGCACGAGGGCCGGCTCGGAGCGACCCGCGCCGGGCTGATCCTGGTTCTCGCAGGCACGGTCGCGATGGCGTTCGAGACGAGCTTTGCGGTCTGGCTCGTGGCGCGGACGATCGCCGGCCTCGGCGGTGCGATGCTGTTCCTCGGCGCGCTTGATGCCTACGCGCGCGCGACCCGGTCGGCGGCCGATGCGCGGCCGTTCGCCGGGGTCGGCCTCGGTCTTGCGCTCACCGGAGTCGCGATCCTGCCGTTGCTGCCCGACTGGCGTGCGGGGTGGCTCGCGGCCGCGGCACTCGCGCTCGCCGCCGCCTGGCTGATCCTGCGCCTGCCGCATGCCGACCGCGATACCGGCCTGACGAGCGAGCGCGCCCCGCGCCGCAGCGCGGCGTTCATTCGGCTCGGCCTTTCCTATGGCGCGTGGGGGTTCGCGTTCGGTGCCGCGACGACGTTCTTCGTCAACGTGATCGCGGCCGGGGACGCGCGCATTGCGACCCTCGGCTGGATCGTTGCCGGGGTATGCGCGGTTCCTTCCGTCCTTCTCTGGTCCATCGTGAGCCGGCGTTGGGGCATGGGCGCGTCGCTATTTGCCGCGAACGGCGTGCACGCGGCCAGCATCCTGCTGCTCGCGCTCGACCCGCGGCCGTTGAGCGCAGCGGTGGCGGGCATCGGATTCGGCGCCACGTTCGTCGGCGTGACCTCGCTCGCGCTCGCCCAGGCGCGCCTGCTCGAGCCGCAAAGCCCGCGACGGGCCGCGGCGTGGATGACCGCTCTATTCGGGATCGGCCAGGTGATGGGGCCGCCCGCGATCGGCTTTGCCGGCGAGGCGGCGGGATCACTCGCGACCGGGCTCCTCGGCGCCGCGCTGATGAGCGTACTGGCCGCGGCGCTGCTCGTCCCGGACCTGCGGCGGCGCTGAGCGCGCCGCGATGCGAAACAGATCACCCTGACGGCAGCGCGCCGCGCCGCGGCCAAGGTCCGATGCGCATTGCGTCACACGTCAATCGCGGCGCACCGACTAAACTCTGAAAATCTAAGCGCTTGGCGGATTTCGTTCACGTCGTGATAGCCGCAGCGCGGTTCCCTGAAATCTCCTGCCGGGCGGCGGCTGAAAATCGATGAATGCAGCACCAAGCCTCGCGAGCATCGTGTTCCTGAAGATTCAGGATTTCGCGCGCAAGTCGGTATCGGAGCAGACGCGGCTCAAGGCTCAGCTCGAAGCGGTGATTGCCGTGACGACGGCGAGCCTGCCGGCGGAGAAACGGATCGTCCTGGACGCGTCGGACGGGGCCGCGATCGTGATCTTGGGAGATCCGCCCGGTGCGCTGCACGTAGCCGAACGCGCGCTCGCAGCGGCGGCGGCTGGGCTGCCGCTATGCCTCGCCGTGAATCACGGCACTGTGCGGCCGGCCGGACACGGCGGTGAAGCCGGATTGATCGGAGACGGTGTCGCCGTCGCGGCGTCGATCGCGGAGTTCGCATCCCCCTCGCGCGTGCTGATCTCGCGCACGTTCCGCGATGCGCTCGCCGAAGTGTCCACGGAACTGGAGGCGAGCCTGCACCCGGCGGGGGTCTATACCGATGCCGGCCTGCGCACGCACGAGCTGTTCAGCCCGGACAAGAGCGCGGCTCTGCGGCGCCGCAGGCGCCTGCTCGCGATCGGCGCGCTGGCCGCCGTTTCGCTCGTCGGCGGCGGGGTCGCGGCGCGTCTTGCCTCGGATCGCCGCGACGGGAACCTAAGCGCGATGCTGCAAAGATTCTCCGCGCGCGGACGAGACGGACTGCGCACGGTCGTCGACAAACTGAAGTTCTAGCCATGGCCAAGGGCAAGCTCACTCGGCTGGGCCGCTACAAGATCGTGAGCGAGCTGGGTCGCGGCGCCATGGGCGTGGTCTACAAGGCGACCGACCCGGTCCTCGATCGCACCGTCGCGCTCAAGACGATCATTCTGTCGCCGGATCTCACCGGACGCGCCGAGTACGAGGCGCGCTTCTTCCAGGAGGCGAAGGCCGCGGGCCGGCTGAGCCATCCCGCGATCATCACGATCTACGATTTCGGCGAGGAAGGCGATCTCGCCTACATGGCGATGGAGCTGCTCGATGGAACCGAGCTGCGTACCCGGATGTCGCAGGGCCCGATTCCGGCGCGCGAGGCGATCGACATCGCCGAACGCGTCGCCGAAGGCCTGGGCTTCGCGCATGAGCACGGCGTCGTGCATCGCGACATCAAGCCGAGCAACATCATGCTCGCGCCGCGGGGGCGCGTGAAGATCATGGACTTCGGCATCGCCCGGGTCCGCGTCTCGGATCTCAAGACGCAGACCGGCACGAAGCTCGGCACGCCGAAGTACATGTCGCCCGAGCAGGTGATGGGACGGCCCGCCGATCACCGCTCCGATATCTTCTCGCTCGGGATCGTGCTCTACGAGATGCTGACGCGCGCGGCGCTTTTCGCCGGCTCGGATACGACGCAGGTGATGTACAACGTAGCCAACCTGCGGCAAGTGATGCCGAGCCGGATCAATCCCGACGTGCCGACGATGCTCGACCTCGTCGTCGCACGGGCGCTCGAGAAGGACGTTGACGACCGCTATCAGGATGCGTACGCGCTCGCCGCCGACTTGCGCGCCTGTCTCGCCGAGCTGGGCCCGGCGCCGCTGGGCGCAAAGCCCTCGGGCGAGAAGCCGCGCGACGAGGCGCGGGCGGCGAAGTCGGAATCGGCCGCGGATGCCACCCGGACGCTCAAGCTCGGCGCGCAGCCGGAGACCACGACGATCGACCTCGCCCCCGAGGCGAACGCGATCGGTTCGGAAACCTGTCTTCCCCTGTCGGTGCGTTTCGATTCGTCCAGCGCGCTCAAGCGCCTGGCCGTGCCCTCGCGCAAGGACCGGGCACTGCTCACGCGCGCGCCACGGCCGGCGGGGACGCTGCGGCGCCTGGCGCGCGACCCGAGCCAGCGCCGGCTGCTTGGGCTGGTCATCGGCGCCGCGCTTGTCGGCGGCATGATCGCGTTTTCGTGAGTGCGGCGCACAACGATCCGGCAGGGAGCGGGCGCGGTATAGTTTCAAGCTTCCGCAGGGGGATGCGATGGTCGCAGTTATCCTCGAACTTGCGCGCTCGAAGGGACGCGGGTGTGCGTTCGTCCGGACGGTCCGGGCCATCGTCGCCGGCCAGGGCTGATGCGCCGCGGATCTCGCGCCGCGCGCGACGCCGGCGGCCAACGGAAGAGCGACATGCGTGACGCGACGGGGGCGGAGAGGATCGACGGGGCGTTGCGCGCCATCGTCGAAGCCACCGCGGGTGCGATCGGCGCCGAATTCTATCCGGCCCTCGTGCGCTCGATCGCGCAGTCGCTCGACGAATCGCTTCAGGTCCGAGCTGCATTCATCGCCGAGGTCCTGCCCGAGGGCGATCGCGTGCGCACGATCGCATTGTGGGAGGAGGGCGCCCTTCGCGAGCGCGTCACCTACGCGCTCGCGGGAACTCCCTGCGAGGAGACGCTTGCGGGCCGCGGCGGGCACAGCATCGCGGATGTTCTAGCGCGCTTTCCCAAGGCCGGCTATCTCGGTGCGCGCGCCGAGTCGCTCTATGTCGGCCAGGCGCTGATTGACGCGGCAGGCAAGCCGCTGGGCCTGATCGTGCTGGTGTGCGGGCGATCATCCGAGGCGGATCTCGCGCTCGCGCTGCTCGCGCTGCTCGCACCGCGCGTGGCGGGCGAGATCGTACGCACGCGCGCCGAGGCCGCTCTGCGAACGGAAAAGGAGCGCCTCGAGCACGCCATGGCGGGCTCGCAGCTCGCGCTCTGGGATATCGATCTCGTCACCGGGCGAATATACGTCTCCGCCTACTGGAAGCGCATGCTCGGAGAGCCGGGGATCCCCCGCGACAGCGAGGTGCCCGATCTCTGGGCGCTCGTGCATCCTCAGGACGTGGAGATGGTGAAGCGCGAGTTCACGCTTACGATAAAAGGGCGAGTGCCGGAATATTTCGTCGTTCATCGCGTGCGCAAGACCGACGGAAGCTGGCTGTGGATCCAGAGCCACGGAAAGGTCGTGGAGCGCTCTGCGAACGGGCGGGCGCTGCGCCTGGTCGGAACGAACGTGGACGTCACCGAGCGCGAGCTGGCCAAGCAGGGTCTCGCGCAACGCGAGCGCGAGCTGCGCTCGATGACCGACAACATGCCGATGATGGTGGCGCTGTTCGATCGGCAGATGCGCTATCGCTACGCGAACCGGCGCTATTGCGCGTTCTTTGGGGTCGAGGCCGAGTCGATTATCGGGCGACCCGCGGTGGAAACGATCGGGGACGAGGCGCACCGCGAGATCCAGCCGTATGTGCAGCGCGTGCTCGACGGAGACATGGCGCTCTACGAGCGCGTCGTGCGGCCGAAACAGCCGGGCCAGTGGATCGAGGTCCTGCTTTTTCCCGACGTCGACGAGAACTGGGAGGTTCGCGGCTGCTACAGCCTGTCGGTCGACATCACGAAGCGCAAGGAAAGCGAAGGCCTGGTACGCGAGTCGGAGGCGCGCTTCCGCAGCCTCGTGGAGCTCTCTTCGGACTGGTACTGGGAGCAGGACCAGCGCTACCGCTTCACCCGGATCGAGGGCATCGCGTTCGCGAAGTACGGAATCGACACCAACACGCTCATCGGCAAGACGCGCTGGGAGATCGGATACGGAAATGTCTCGCCGGCGCAATGGATGCGGCATCGCGAGCAGCTCGAGCGCCGCGAGACCTTCGTCGATTTTCTCGGCGTCCGCTACGATTCGAGCGGCGAGATCGAATTTGCGTCGATGGTGTCCGGCCGGCCGATTTTCGATCAAACCGGAAAATTCCTCGGCTATCGGGGCATCGGGCGCGATGTCACGCAGCAGGTCCGCGCGGAGCGGGCGCTCGCGCACGCACGCGCCAAGGCCGAGGCGGCGGAGGAGCGGTTGCGCACGGCGATCGAATCGCTCGACGATGCGTTCGCCCTGTACGACGCCGAGGACCGGCTCGTGATGTGCAACGAGCGCTACAAGCACTACTACCCGCTGTCCCGGGACAAGATGGTTCCGGGCGCGCGGTTCGAGGACATCCTACGCGCCGGAGTCGAGCGCGGCGAATACTCGGGAACGGCCGGGCGTGTCGAGGAGTGGATAGCGGAAAGGCTCGAGCAGCACCGGCGCGCGAATTCGACGATCGAGCAGCAGCATGGCGACGGGCGCTGGCTGAAGATCTCGGAGCGACGCACTCCGGAAGGCGGCACCGTCGGCGTGCGCGTGGACATTACCGAGCTCAAGGACGTGCAAGCGCGCGCGGAGGCGGCGAGCCGCGCCAAGGGCGAATTCCTCGCCACCATGAGCCACGAGATCCGGACTCCGATCAACGGCGTGCTCGGGATCGCCGAGCTGCTGCTCGAATCCGAGCTGAACGCGGAGCAGCGCCACCACGTCCACACGATCTACCAATCGGGCCGCACGCTGCTCCAGATCCTGAACGACGTGCTCGATCATGCCAAGATCGAAGCTGGAAAGCTCGACCTCGAATCGGCGTCCTTCGATCTGGCGCGCATCGCCGACGAAGCCGCGGCGCTGCTGGCCACCCGAGCGGCGGAGAAGGGTCTCGAGCTGATCGTCCACTACGACACCGAGGCACCGCGTTACCTGGTTGGAGACGCGGGCCGGATTCATCAGGTGCTGGCCAACCTCATCGGCAACGCGATCAAGTTCACCGAGCGCGGCCATGTGCTGCTCCGAGTGGAGGGACATGCGCTCGAGGACAAGCAAGCGCGAGTGCTCATCTCCGTGCGGGATACGGGAATCGGGATCTCGGAGGATTCGGCGAAGCGGCTGTTCCAGCCGTTTACGCAAGCAGAGTCGTCCACGACGCGCCGATTCGGAGGCACCGGTCTCGGCCTCGTCATCTGCCGCCGGCTGGTCGAGATGATGGGCGGCGAAATCGGCATGCAGAGCGTGCGTGGCGAGGGGTCCGTGTTCTCGGTCGTGCTGACCCTGCCGGTGGGGGAACCGCCGGAAGCGCCGGCCGAGTCACTGCTCTCGGGAGTTCCGGCGCTGGTGGTCGACGACCATCCGGTGAGCCGCGAGGCGCTCGCGGCACGAATGGCGGGATTCGGCATGCAGGTGCAGCTCGCCAAGGACGGGGAGGAGGCGCTCGCCGCCATCACGGCGGCGCGCGCGAACGGCGTGCCCCATCGCGCGGCGATCCTCGCGCACCGATCGCAGGGCATCGATGCCGAGGCGCTCGCGCAGAGGATACGCTCCGGCGCGTCCGGATCGCCCGCCCTGGTCCTGCTGCTTCCCTTCGGCTCGAAGCGGCGCGGAGCCAACCCGGGTACTCATGGCGTCGACATCACGATCGGGCAGCCGGTAGGCGCGGACCAGCTGCACGAGACGCTGGCGGTGGCGATCGGCTTGCGCGCGCCGGGTTCCGGCTCGGCGCGGAAACCGGCAAGCGCCGCGATGCCGAAACTCCAGGGCAGGGTATTGCTCGCCGAGGACAACGCGGTCAATCGGCAGGTCGCGGTGACCTTCCTGCAGAGGGCCGGTGCCGTGGTGGATATCGTCGAGAACGGACGTGAAGCGGTCGAGGCGACCGAGCGCGAGCACTTCGACCTGATCCTCATGGACTTGCATATGCCCGAGATGGACGGCATCGAAGCGACTCGCCTGATCCGCGCGCGCGAGAGCGAAACCGGCCTGCGCACGCCGATCGTTGCGATGACCGCGAACGTCATGCCCGAGGCCAAGCGCGCCTTCCTGGAAGCCGGAATCGACGATTTCGTCTCCAAACCCTTCGTCGGGAAGGATTTCGTCGCGACGCTGGCGCGCTGGCTTCGCGCCGCCGACGCTCGCGAGCCGCAGGTCGAATTCCAATCGGGATGCGAATCGGCGCGCCCGGTCGCCGCGGTCGACCGGCTGCAGCTCGACGCACTGCGAGACGCGGTCGGCAAGGACCTGATACCCATCGTCCAGGCATTCCTGAGGACTGTTCCCGGGATGCTCGTCAACATGTCCGACGCGTGCGAGCGCGGCGACGCAATAGAGCTGCGCCGCATCGCGCACTCGCTGCGCGCGAGCAGCGGCACGCTCGGTGCGCGCACGCTGTCCGATCTGGCGCGCGATCTGGAAGCGCAGGCGTCGGAGCATCACCTCAAGATCATCGCCGAGCGGCTCAGCGTGATGAGCGCCGAGTTCGAGCGCGTGCGCGCGGAGCTCGCGACGATGGGATCCTCCGGCGCGGCTTGAGGGCCCGGCGAGCGCTCAGCGCTTGATCTTCGAGAGATCCGGCGAACGGATCGGGGCCGCGGTCTCAAAGGCGCGCGCCGCCCGCAGCACGAGCGCGTCCGCGTAGCGGGGACCGACGATGTGCAGCCCGACCGGCAGGCCCGCCTGGGTGCACCCGCACGGAATCGAGGCCGCGGGCTGCTGCGTGAGGTTGAAGGGATAGGAAAACGGAGTCCAGTCGGTCCAGCGCTTCTGCACCATGACGTCGGCGACCTCCTTGCCGGCATCGAACGCCGCGATCGAGAGCGTCGGCGTCACGAGCAAGTCGTACTTCTGGTGAAACTGGTTCATGAGCGCGCCGAGGGCTCCGCGCTTGAGCGCGGCGTCGAGCACTTCCATCATCGGCATTCTTGCACCCTGCTCGGCGGCCTCGACGAGGCCCGGGTCGATCAGCTTTCTCTGCTCCGGAGTGAAATTCTTGAGCAGGTAGGCCGCGCCGCTGAACCAATGCACGCGGAATATCGGCTCCGGGCTGTCGAAGCCGGGGTTCGTCTCCTCGACGTGCGCACCGAGCTCGGCGAACGTCTGCACGGCCTTGCGCACCAGCGTTCCCACCTCGTGGTCGACCTTCGCGTACCCGAGGTCGAGTGAAAAGGCGATGCGCAATCCCCGAACGCCATCCTCGAGACCGATTCGATAGTCGCGCGGCTCGTAGGGCAATGCGTGCCAGTCGCGCGCGTCGGGCAGCGCGAGGACGTTGAGCATCAACGCCGCGTCGTGCACGTTGCGGGTCATCGGGCCCACGTGCGCCACTGTGCCGAAGGGCGAGAGCGGCCAGGCGGGAACGCGGCCAAACGAGGGCTTGAGGCCGAACACCCCGGTGAACGAGCACGGGATGCGGATCGAGCCGCCGCCGTCGGTGCCGATGGCAAGCGGACCCATTCCCGCCGCGACGGCGGCCGCGGCGCCGCCCGACGAGCCCCCGGGCGTCTTGTCGGGGTTCCAGGGATTGCGCGTGATGCCGGTGAGCGGGCTGTCGGTGACGCCCTTCCAGCCGAACTCGGGCGTGGTCGTCTTGCCGATGATGAGCGCCCCGTGCTCGCGCAGGCGGGCGACGGCCGGCGCGTCGTCGTTCCACGGCCCTTTCGGGTCGACCATCCTGGATCCGCGCAGCGTCGGCCAGCCCTTGGTCAGAAGGAGATCCTTGATCG
>JBFGLA010000107.1:0-8640 GCA_041576355.1 Burkholderiales bacterium | reverse complement strand
TCCTTGAATTTTACCGCGCGCGGGTGGGCGCAAGCGCGCGCAGGGCGCAGCGACCGAGAATTCCTGCACGAAGATCCCGGCCGATCGGCGGTCTCTACGCGTCCGCCGACCGCTTGGGTCGAGCGCGCGAACCGGCGCGCCGCTTACGGCCACCGGCGACCAGCATCTTGTCCATAAGCTCATAGCCCGACCTGGGCCGGTAGCCGCGGCGGCTGTAGAACCTGCGACCGGCTTCGTTGGTCCGCCCGAGCTGCAGCGAGACGTTTGTGCAACCGGCCGCAAGGAAGGTTTCCTCGGCCGACTGAAGCAAACAAGCACCGACGCCACGGCCGCGAAATTCTGGCAACACGAAGAACTCGTCGATCTCCGAGGTCATGCCGAGATGCTCGAGGCTGAACACATAGACGGAAAGCAAATAGCCGGCGGGCCGGCCGCCGACGAGAGCGAGCCAGCCGCAACCCAGGCGAGACTCGGACAGCAGATTTTGCAGCGGCGGCGCAATGCGGGCACGGCTGAAACCTTCGACGCGCTCGAACCGCCAGTAGCGTTCGACCAACCCGAGCAGCGTCGGCAGGTCCCGCGCTCTGGCGCGGCGGATCGCGATGGAGGACTGCGGGTTCGGCATGGCTCGACCCATGCTGAATAGCGCCTCTAGGCCGACTGTCCGATCACGGGATTACAGACCGCTGTCATGCGTCATCGAACGCAGCATCATATTGAATGACGCCTGAAGCACCGCGAAGATAGTCGAGCTTCAGCTCCACGACCATGAACGCTTCCTCCGGCACGTCGTATTCGCAGCCGATATCAAAGTGCTTGGCGGGCGCGAAACCGAAGCGCGGGTAATACCGCGGGTGGCCCAGCACCACGGCGGCGCCGAAACCGAGCTGCCGGCAACGCTCGAGCCCCCCGCGCACGAGCGCGGATCCGATGCCTTGGCGCTGACGCCCGGGTGCAACCGCCATCGGCGCAAGGCCCATGATCCTGAGCTCAGGGTGGCCGGAGAGGGTAACGGGAGAAAACAGGATGTGCCCGACGATTGCGCCCGCGTCCTCGGCAACGAGAGAGACGAGCGGCCGCGCCTGCTCGCGCAGGGCGGCGACGAGACGGGCCTCAGTGGATGTCTCAAAGGCAGCTTCGTTCAGCGCCTGCACGGCGCCCCAATCCTCTTGTCTTTCGGCTCGAACATGCACGTCACTTCTCGAGGCGTAACGGCACGAGCGCGGCGGCAGCTGCGCTTACGCCGCGCGAGACGGGCCGTAAAGGCGTACGAGCACTCATGCTTCGTGGATCGGGGGCGCGAGTGCTTGGCTGAGCAGTACTCGGCCACTCTCCCCAAAGCCAGCCCGCGTATAGAGTCGCCGCGCGGGATGACCTGCGGGGGCTGCCTCCACGAGTAGCGCGCGAACTCCCAGCTCGCGGCACGTGTCCTTTACCGTCTCCAGCGCGACTCTCCCGAGGCCTCTACCGCGTGCTGAGGAGCGAACGAAGAAGTCATCCACAAAGCCGCGCAGCCCTCCATACTCCATGCTGAAGCCGAAAGTAAGCACGACGTAGCCGGTCGGCACATGGTCGACCTCCACCACCCAAACCCGGCCTAGTCGCGGGTCATCGAGGAGCGCTGTGAAGGTGCGTGCGGCGGCTTCGCGAGGCAGCGGATAACCGCCCTCCTCATAGAACTCGGCCATGAGTGCAACGAGCGCTGGCACGTCCTCTACGCGGGCTGCTCGTACCTGAGGCCTCACCGACTTGATCTCCCGAAGTCAGTACGCCAATGCCGCGGCGCTACACACCGCCGACGCGACCGATGCTGCCGTTCGAACGTGATTCCACCTAGACCACTCACGAACGTACACCGGCCAATAGGCGGAACCCTCGGACGATTCGTTGCTTAAGCGCGCGAGCCGTTCGTTCCTCGGCACGTTGAACGCGATCGTGACGAAGAGCGTGCCCACGATGTAGAGGAGCCCCGCTGCAAGCAGTAGTGGCGACCGCAGCGGGGTCCACGGCAAGAACGACACGGCGACGCAACCGGCAGCCAGCACTGCTGTGCCCATGAACGCGCCCAGGAACCACGGATTCAGCACGACGACGTTGATGCGCTGCATGGCGGCGATACCTTGGCTCGCGGGCAGCTGGGCGAGCGCCTTCATCACGAAGGTCGAAAAGGCAAAGAACACACCGCCGACCGTTCCGGCGCCGATGCAAGCTAGAAGTGCGAAGGCTGTGAGCATGAACAGAGTGTGGCAGAAGCTCGCCAGTGTGGTCAGTCGTTCCCAGTAAGTTACCCGGTGTTCCTTACCGGATCCAGCCCTTTCTCTCAGTCTGTTTGGAATACCAAATGAAAAACGCACTGACCACCAGCTGACTCAACCAACCAACCCATGCTGCAACCGGAAAACCGATCATTCCAAGAAAAGGGACCTGCGCTGCAAACGCAGCGACGAGCGACACGATGAATACATAGACCGCAACCGACTTCCTAAGAAGTAGCAATACGCACCCGAGTGCGCCTCCGAATACGGCTATTGCGAAGGCTCCGGTGCCCCATCCGGGTCGGCTCTCCACTATCACGCGAAACTCGTCAGGCATTGCAGCGACCGTTTCTGCATTCATCTGCGAGATGTAATTCGCGCACCCAATAAGATTGAAGAGCAGCCCGACGGCGACGATTACCCAGAAACTCCAATGAACACTGACTATGGTTTTCTCGTTCACGATCGCTGGCCTTTACCCTCGAGAAGGCAGGAAGCGTTAGATCGAGGTGTCCACTTCATCGGATGAGGTTCCGCGTCGGTCAACAACGCGCTGTTAGGCGACATTGGAGGGTGATGTACTTCTGAACCTGAAACACCGCCACGCAAAGTACAGAAACAGAGCGCCTAGTCCGGCGAGGGCTGCACAAATGCTGGCCGCCAAGATTGGCTGCGAGATTCGGGACCACTCAGCGCTGAAAGCAAGCGCGACACCGCAGAACACGAGGAACAGACCGGCTATTGCCGCTGCAATGCCAGCGAACAAGTGCTCGGCTCTGGGCGCCTGCTCCTTAAATTTGGGAAACCCATGCGGGAAAAACAGAAACCGAAGATAGGGCGGCGGTTTTTTCCCTTCTAGCCTTAACTGCCGGACGCGCGCTCTGTACGCTAGCGAGCCATGCACAAGGCCTAACAGCAGAAACGCAGAAACGACGGCAATCCACCCTGAATATCCGGCCCGAACGATGCCGTAGATGATGCCTCCGGCTATAGCCGCCCAAAGCGTCAAGTATGCGATCAATCCAAAAGCTAAGCGTTTGTTCATGTCGCCTAACCGCCGAAGCGTTCCACCGAGCTCAGTACGACTTCGGCAGCCCGAGCACCCGCTCGGCGATGTAGCACAGAATCAGCTGCGGGCTCACGGGCGCAATGCGCCCGACGAAGGATTCGCGCAGGTACCGCTCGACGTGGTACTCCCTGGCGTAGCCGTAGCCGCCGAGGGTCATGACGGCCTGCTGGCAGGCGTCGAAGCACGCTTCGGCGGCGAGGTACTTGGCACCGTTCGCTTCCGCCGCGCAGGGCTTGCCGCTATCGTAGAGCCACGCCGCCTTGTGCACCATGAGGCCCGCGGCTTCGAGCGCGAGCCAGTTCTGCGCGAGCGGATGCTGCACGCCCTGGTTCTGCCCGATCGGACGGTCGAAGACGACGCGCTCCTTCGCGTACTCGGCGGCGCGCTTCACCGCGCAGCGCCCTAGACCCACGCATTCGGCGGCGATGAGGATCCTCTCGGGATTCATGCCGTGCAGGATGTACTCGAATCCCCTGCCCTCCTCGCCGATGCGGTCTGCCTCGGGCACGGGCAGCGCGTCGAGGAAGACCTGGTTCGAGTCGACCGCGGCCCGACCCATCTTGTCGATCTCGTGCACCTCGATGTAGCGGCGGTCGAAGTCGGTGTAGAAGAGTGAGAGCCCGAAGGTGGGTTTGGGACAGTCCTCGATCGGCGTCGTGCGCGCGAGAAGAAGGATTTTCTCGGCCACCTGCGCGGTCGAGATCCACACTTTCTGGCCGGAGACGAGGTAGCGGCCGCCTTCCTTCACCGCCTTGGTGCGGATGCGCGTGGTGTTGAGCCCGGTGCTCGGCTCGGTGACCGCGAAGCAGGCGCGCTCGCGGCCCGCGATGAGGCCGGGCAGCATTCTTTTCTTCTGCTCCTCGGTGCCGAAGACGACCACGGGGTTGAGGCCGAAGATGTTCATGTGCACCGCCGAGGCGCCGGAGAATCCCGCGCCCGATTCGGCGATCGCCTGCATCATCACCGCCGCATCGAGGATGCCCAGTCCCGCGCCGCCGTGCTCTTCCGGCATCGCGATGCCGAGCCAGCCGTCCTGCGCGAGCGCCTGGTGGAAATCGTCCGGAAAGCGCCCTTCCCTGTCGCGCTCCAGCCAGTACTCGTCGGGAAAGCGCTCGCACAGGCGTGCGATCGCCTCGCGGATGCGCTCCTGGTCCGGCGTAAGCGAGAAATCCATCCCGAACGAACGGCCGGCGCGGCTCAGCGCCGCTCGGCGGGAGCGGAGACCTGCCCGGCGTGCACGGCTCCCGCGGGCTGCGCCTGCGCCCCGGCGCCGCGCAGCCGACCGACGAGGAGCACGTACGCGGTCGGGATGATGAAGAGGGTGAATATCGTCCCGATGAGGAGCCCCCCGACGATCACCCAGCCGATCGCCTGGCGCGCCTCGGCCCCCGCGCCGCTCGCGAGCGCAAGCGGGGTCGCGCCGAGCACGGTGGCAAGGGTCGTCATCAGGATCGGGCGCAGCCGCAGCACCGAGGCCTCGATCGCCGCCTCGAGCTTGGCCATGCCGCGGCTGCGCAGCTGGTTGGCGAACTCGACGATCAGGATCCCGTTCTTGGTGATGAGCCCGATCAGCATGACGAGGCCGATCTGCGTATAGACGTTGAGCGTTCCGCCGGTCGCCTTGATCGTGACGAGCGCGCCGAGCGCGGCGAGCGGCACGGTGAGCATGATGACGAAGGGCGAGACAAAGCTCTCGAACTGCGCCGAGAGCACGAGATAGATGAAGGCGAGCGCGAGCAGGAACGTGAGCGCGAGCGTTCCGCCCGACTCGCGGAACTCGCGCGAGGTGCCGTCGAGCTCGGTGCGCGCGCTCGGCGGCAGCAGCTCGGCCGCGGCCTTCTCCATGAAATCGAGCGCCTCGCCGAGCGAATAGCCGGGCGTGACGTTCGCCGAGATCGTCGCCGCGCGCAGGCGGTTGACGTGGTTGAGCTCCTTCGCCGCGACGGTCTCGCGCACCTGGACGAGGTTCGCGAGCTGCACCAGCCGGCCGTCCCTAGCACGCACGTAGATCGCGGTGAGATCGGCCGGGGTGCTGCGGTCCTTCGCCTCGAGCTGCACGATCACGTCGTACTGCTTGCCCTCGCGCTTGAAGCGCGTCACCTGGCGCCCGCCGAGCAGCGTCTCGAGCGTGCGCCCGATGGTCTCGACGTCGACCCCGATCGAGGCCGCCTTGTCGCGGTCGATCTCGACCGTGAGCTGCGGCTTGTTGAGCCGCAGGTCCGTGTCCGGATTGGCCAGCGCCGGCGATTCGCGCGCGCGGGCGAGGAGCTTCTGCGTGATCTCGTCCAGTTCGTCGTAGGAGTTCGCCTGCACGACAAACTGCACCGGCGGGTTGCGAAAGCTCTGCCCGAGCGAGGGCGGCGGCACCGGGAACGCGAGCACCCCGGGCAGCCCGCCGAACATCTTGGGCGCCAGCTCGGCGATCACCTGCTGCGTCTTTCTCGTGCGCTCCTCCCACGGCACGAGCTGACTGAAAGTGATGCCGGTGTTGACCGGGTTCGGGCGCTCCAGGCCCGGCGCGACGACGACGAAGTACGAGCGCAGCTCGGGCACCTGCGCGTAGAGCTTCTCGACCTCGCGCGCGTAGCGGTCGGTGTACTCGAGCGAGGCGCCCTCCGGGGCGATGATCAGGCCGATGAAGAAGCCGCGGTCCTCGAGCGGCGAGAGCTCCTGCTTGAGCGAGGCGAGCGTCGCCGCGACGCCGGCGATCACCAGGGCGAAGATCCCGACCATGAGCCAGCGCACCCTCAGCGCCGCGGCGAGCGAACGCCGATAGCCCTCGGTCATGCCGTGAAAGAACGTCTCCATCGCGCGGTACACGCGGCCGTGTGCCTCGCGCTCTTTCAGGATCTTCGAGCACATCATCGGCGTGAGCGTGAGCGCGACGAAACCCGAGACGGCCACCGCGGCGGCGACGGTGAGCGCGAACTCGGTGAAGAGCTTGCCGGTGTTGCCGGTCATGAAGCCGAGCGGCGCGAACACCGCGACCAGCGTCAGCGACATCGCGATCACCGCGAACGCGATCTCGCGCGAACCGTCGACCGAGCCCTGGTACGGGCTCTTGCCCATCTCGACGTGGCGGTGGCAGTTCTCGAGCACCACGATCGCGTCGTCGACGACCAGTCCGATCGCGAGCACGATGCCGAGCAGCGTCAGCACGTTGACTGTGAATCCCATCACAAAGAGGAAGAAGAACGCACCCACCAGCGACACCGGAATGGCGACGAAAGGGATCAGCGTCGAGCGCAGCGACCGCAGGAAAAGGAAGATCACCAGAACGACGAGCGCCACCGCCTCGCCGAGCACCTTGTACACCGACTCGATCGAGCGCTGGATGAAGATCGACGAGTCGAACGCGACCGCGAAGTCCATGCCCTCGGGCAGCGCCTCGCGGATGCGCGCGACCTCGCCCTTCACCGCCTGCGCGACCGAGAGCGTGTTCGCGGTGGATTGCTTCACCACCCCGAGGCCGACCGCGGGAAACCCGTTCACGCGCACGATGCTGCGCTCGTCGAGCGCGCCCAGGCGCGCGCTGCCGACGTCCTTCAACCGCACCGGGTAGCCGCGCGCCTCGGTGACGATCATGTCGTTGAACTGCGCCGCGGTGCGCAGGTCCGATTCCGACAGCACCGTGAACTCGCGCTCGGCGGACTCGATCCGCCCGGCCGGGATCTCGACGTTCTGGCGCCTGAGCGCCGCCTCGATGTCCTGCGGCGTGAGCGCGTACGCGGCGAGCCGGTCGCGGTCGAGCCAGATGCGCATCGCGTACTTGCGCCCGCCGCCGACGATCACCGAGGCGACCCCGGGCAGCGTCTTCAGCCGGTCGGCGACGTAGCGGTCGGCATAGTCAGTGAGCTCGAGCGGCGAATGCCGCTCGGAGGAAAGACGCAGCCAGATGATCGCCTGCGCGTCGGCCTCGATCTTCGAGACCACCGACTCGTCGGCCGCATCGGGCAGGAGCCCGCGCACGCGCGCGACGCGGTCGCGCACGTCGTTCGCGGCCGAATCGACGTCGCGCTCGAGCAGGAACTCGACCGAGATCTGCGACACCTCCTCGCGCGACACCGACTTGATGCTGCGCACGCCCTCGATGCCCGAGAGCGAATCCTCGAGCGGCTGCGTGATCTGCGATTCGATCACCTGGGCGCTCGCGCCCTTGAACACGGTGCGCACCGACACTACCGGCGTGTCGATCTTCGGGTACTCGCGCACCGTCAGGCGCAGGAACGAGATGACGCCGAGCAGCACGATCATCAGGGAGAGGACCGTGGCGAAGACCGGGCGACGGATGCAGAGCTCGGGGAGCTGCATAGCGCTCTTCCGGGTTTTCCTACGATCTCCGCCAAATCGATGAGTCGCGCAGCGAACTCATCGATTTGGCGGAGACAATCGGGTACTTACCCCAGCCCGCGGGGAATGGCATGCATCCCGATGTGTACAAAACCCTCATCCCGGCGCTCCCGCCTTCGCAGCCGTGGGAGGTGTGGGCTTCGCCCCCATCACCGTCACCGGCGCCCCGGGCCCGATCCGCTGCGTACCTTCGGTCACGACGATGTCGCCCGCGGCGATTCCTTTCGCGATCTCGACCTCGCCGACCTTTCTCATTCCGGTCTCGACCTTGACCAGCTCGGCCTTGCCGTCGACAACGCGGAACACGAAGCTGTCCTGGCCGCGCGGCACGATCGCCTCCTCCGGCACCCAGATCGCGTTCTCGCGCACGCCGAGCTGCAGCTCGACGCGAGCAAACATGCCCGGGCGCAGCCGCAGGCCGGAGTTGCCGACACGCGCGCGCACCAGCACGGTGCGGGTCTGCTCGTCGATCGCCGGCTCGAGCGCGTACACGGCGCCGGCGAAGCTCGCGGCGGGATACGCGTCGAGCGCCACCTTGACTCGCTGTCCGCCACGCAGGTGGGGGAGAAACACCTCGGGCACGCGGAAGTCGAGCTTGAGCGGGTCGAGCTTTTCCAGGCGCGCGATGTCGGTGCCGGCGGGGACGTAGGCGCCCTCGCTCACTTGGCGCAGCCCGACGACGCCCGAAAACGGGGCGCGGATCTCGGTCTTGGCGAGCTTCGCCTCGTCTTCGCGCAGCTTCGCTTGCGAGCGGGCCTGGTTCGAGCGGAATTCATCGAGCGCCTGCTCGCTAATGAATCCCTTGTTGGACAGGTCCTCGGCGCGCTCGAGACGCTGCACGTCGAGCTGCAGCTGGGCGCGCGAGGCGGCGAGCTGGGCCCCGAACTCGGCCGAATCGAGCGTCACGAGCAGCGCGCCCTTCTTCACGCTCTGCCCCTCGGCGAAGAAGATGCTCTTGATGCGGCC
>JBFGLA010000106.1:0-8686 GCA_041576355.1 Burkholderiales bacterium | reverse complement strand
GGTCCCGATCTTGTTCGCGACATCGCCGTTCGCCGCGATGCGGTCGGCGCCGACGACGAGCATGTCGACTTCGCCTCGGGCCATCAGGTGGCCCGCCATGCTGTCGGTCACGAGCGTGACGGGTATGCCTTCCTGGATCATCTCCCACGCGGTGAGCCGGGCGCCCTGGAGGTACGGCCGGGTCTCGTTCGCGATCACCGAGATCCTCTTGCCGGCGTCGCGCGCCGAGCGCACGATGCCGAGCGCCGTGCCGTGTCCCGCGGTCGCGAGCGCGCCCGCGTTGCAATGGGTCATCACGCGCGCTTCGCCCGGCACGAGTGCCGCGCCGTGCCTGCCGATGGCGTGGTTCACGGCGAGATCCGCCTCGTAGATCGCGATCGCTTCGCCCTCCAACGCCCCCGCGCCCTGCGCGGCGAGCACCTTCTTCATCCGCTCGAGCGCCCAGAAGAGATTGACCGCCGTCGGCCGGCTGTGCGCGAGCGCGGCGAAGGCGGCATCGAGCGCCGCGCCGCGCTTGGCCTCGAGCGCGATGCCGAATGCCGCGGCGCAGCCGATCGCCGGGGCGCCGCGCACGACCATGTCGGGATCGCCTGCGCCACCTCGTCCGCGCCGCGGCACGCGACATACTCGGTGCGCTCGGGAAGAGCGCGCTGATCGAGCAGCTCGAGCGAGCTTCCCCTCCAGCGCAGCGTCTCGACCCTCATCAGACGACGCGCTCGTTGCCGCCGTCGACGGGAACCTGCGCCGCGGTCGTCTTGGCGAAGAGCGGCCCGCACATCTCGGCCGCGAGCTCGGCGACATCCTTCGAGGACACTTCGGTCTTGAGGAGGTTGTTCCGCTTGTACTGCTCGACGGTCAGGTTGTAGGCCTGCGCGCGCGAGGCGAGCACCGCGTCGGTCCACAGCGCCGTGTCGTAGACCGCGTTCGGGTGCAGCGTGTTGATGCGGATGCCGTCCTTCGCCCACTCGAGGGCGGCGACTCGCGCGAGCTGGTTGAGCGCGGCCTTGGACGCGGAATAGGCGGCGGCGCCCGGACCCGGCGCCGGAACGTTCTTCGAGCCGATGACGACGATCCGCCCGCGGCGCGGCGCAAGCTTGAGCAGGGGATGGCAGGCTTGCATGACGACCAGGTTCGCCTCGACGTTGACCGTCATCGCGCCCTTCCAGTTCTCCGCCGTGATGTCCTGGATCGCCTGCGTCGCGGGGAAAATGCCCGCGTTCAGCACCAGCATGTCGACTCCGCCGTAGCGCTGGACCGCGGCATCGAGCGCGGCCGCCACCGCGCCGGCGTCTGTCACATCGCAGGCGATGCCGAGAAAATCGGGCCGCTGCCAGAGCGACTCGATCGCCGGGTCGCGGTCCAGACCCACGACCGCCGCGCCGCGCTTGAGGAAGGCCTCGACGCAGGCCTTGCCGATGCCCGAGGCCGCCCCCGTGACGAGCGCGATTTCCCCGGCGAAGGCGGGCGCGGCGCCCGCTTTCTTGAGCTTCGCCTGCTCCAGGTCCCAGTACTCGATGTCGAAGATATGCCGCTCCTCGAGCGCGTGCCAGCCGCCGAGCGCCTCGGCGCGCAGGATCACGTCTATCGTATGCTCGTACAGCTCCTCGACGATCGCCGCGTCTTTCGCGCTGCGTCCGGCGGCGACGAATCCGAGCTCCGGGTCGAGCGCCATGCGCGGCGCGGGATCGAGCATGGTCTTCTTTTCCTTCGCCTGCGCCGCGTTGCGCTCGAAGTACGCGGCATAGCGCTTGCCGTAGGCCTCGACATCGCGCCCGAGCATCGGCCAGGGCTTGGTGCGGATGACGTGATCCGGGGTCGCCGGGCCCTGCTGCGAGAGCCGCTCCACCTCCGCATGGCGCGCGAAAGCGAGAAACCGGGGTGAGTCGTTGCGCCGCAGGAGAAGCGGAAAACCGGCGGCATCCGAAACGCTGTGGCGCAGGTCCGCGCTCTCGACCCGCGCGGGCTTTGCCGGCGCGGGCTCGGGCAGCGACACCTGCCACGCCTTCTTCGCCGCGAGAAAGTCCTCCGCCAGCGACACCAGCCGGATCATGCGCTCGTAGGACTCCCTCGCCTCGGCGCCGAAGGAAAATACGCCGTGCGAGAGCAGCACCATGCCGATCGTCTTCGGCCCCGCCTGGCGCGCGAACTCGCGCGCACAGTAAGCGGCGAGGTCGAACCCGGCCATGATGTAGGGGATCACGATGACCGCATCGCCGTAGATATCCCGGATCCGCTTCTCCCCCTGCGGAGAATTCGAGATCGAGAGCACCGCATCGGCGTGGGTATGGTCGACGTACCGGTGCGGCAGGATCGCGTGCAGGATCGTCTCCACCGACGGCGCCGGGGCGCCGGCGCGCAGCATCTGCGTGTTCAGCTCGTTCACCATCTGCGGATCGGAGAGCCGCGGCAGCTCGGCGAGCCGCCGCACGTAGCCGAGCCGCACCGGTGAGAACCCGGCCGGCTCGATCGTCTCCAGGTCCCAGCCGCTGCCCTTGACGTAGAGGATGTCCTCGTCCTCGCCGAACAGGTTCTTCTCGCGCAGCTTGACCGAGGTGTTGCCGCCGCCGTGCAGGACGAGCGACTTGTCGCGCCCGAGCAGGCGCGAGGTGTAGACGCGCGGACCGAGCGGCCCGCCGAACTGCGCCGCTTCGGCGTCTGACCAGAGGCTTTTCATGCGGGGATAGGCCGGGAAAACAGGTAATTTTATACTGCGCGCATGTTTCGCATCGAGCTGCTCGGCTGGGACGATGCGCGCGAGCGCGCATCGGCGATCCGCTTCGAGGTGTTCGTCGCGGAGCAGGGCGTGCCGCGCGAAATCGAGCTCGACGAGCACGACGCGGGCAGCCTGCATGCGCTCGCTTGCGACGAGACGGGGCACGCGGTCGGGACCGGGCGGCTGCTCGCCGACGGGCATATCGGGCGCATGGCCGTGCGCCGCGAGTGGCGCGGGCGCGGGGTCGGCGGCGCGATGCTCGAGCGCCTGATCGACGCAGCGCGGGCGAGGGGAGACGCCGAGGTTGCGCTCTCGGCGCAGGTGCACGCGCTCGATTTCTACCGCGCCTACGGCTTCGCCGAGGAAGGCGAGATCTACTTCGAGGCCGGGATCGCGCACCGCGCGATGCGGCTGCAGCTCGCGCCCGAAGCTTGAGCGCGCCCTCAGTCCGACAGGGTGAACTCGTAGCGCAGCGTGTCCTGCTCGCGGCCGGCGCGATCGAACGAGCGCTCGGCGAAATACACCCGGGCGGCGCGCGTCACGACCAGCGCGCTCGAGCAGCGCGTGCCGTAGGGCTCGGATACGATCCGCGCCGCGGAGAGCATGCGCTCGCGCTCGAGTCCGACGCCGGTGTCGGGCAAGTCGGAATCCGCCGCGTGGGAGCTGTCGGCGAGCAGATCGAGCAGGGAATCGAGTGCCGGCGCGCCTTCCAGCGCACGCGCGAGGCGCTCCTTGCCGCGCCTCACCTTGGGCCACGGCGTGTCGAGGAGATGGTTCGAGAGTCCGTACACGCCGGGATCGAGCCGCTTCGGTCCGCTGCCGCGGTTGGAAAGCCACCACAGCTCGTCGCGATCCGCGCTGAGCAGGTTGAAGCCGCGATACGCTGCGCCCTCGCTCGCGGTGTGCGCGACGAAATCTCCCGGGCGCGCGCCGTTGCCGAGGAATTCGCTCACCAGCAGGCCGCGCGATCTCGCGGCCGCGGTGGGTTCGCTCGGGTCGCGAAAATTGGTCACCGCCGCGAACTTGCCCGCGCGCGTCGCGCCGAGCCAGGTCCCCATGCACTCGAGGTCGCGCCCGCCGAGAATTTCGGGGCGGTCATCCCAGAACTGCGCCGCGGCGGAGGGCCGATCGTGGAACTCGTCGCGGTTCGCCGCGACGACAAGCGGAAAATCCGGGTGGGCGCGCCAGGCCACGAGGATCAGGCACATGGCGCCTCAGTCCTCCGCGGCGACGAAGGCCTCCGCGTGGCGGGTCGAGCCCGACTCGAGCAAGCGGCCGAACCCGAGCCGCTCGATCTCGGATGCGAGGCGCGCCGAAAATTGCGCCGCGTCCGGGATGCCTTCGTACACTTCCATGTACGTCGTCGGATCGTCGCGCCGGCGCAGCCAACGCCCTTGCACGCCGCACTCGCGCGCCATCGCCTCGAACAGAGCGACGATCGCCCGGCGCAACTCCTCGACCTTGGCCGGATTCACCCGGTAGTAGACGTAGTAGTTGGTCGCGCTCATGGGGACGAGGGCGGGGCGAGAACCTCGATCGCGGCGCCGCCCGGCGCGGAACGGATCGGCGTCTTGCGCTCGAGCGCCGCGATCGGCACGACCGCGAGCAGCTCGCTTGCGCCCGCCGCAGGCGCGACATTCACTACCGTGCCGCTCGCCTGGTCAGGCGCTTCGTCGCTGTAGAGATCTTGGCCGGGCCGCAAGCCGAGGTTGGCCGGCGCGCGAGCGCGCACCATCCTGCGCTTCACTTGTCCCCTGTACTGCGCGCGCGCCACGATTTCCTGACCCGGGTAGCAGCCCTTCTTGAAATCAACGCCGCCGGCAGTCTCGAAGTTGACCATCTGGGGAACGAACTGATCCTGCGTCGCCTGTGTGATCAGCGCGCGCCCGGAACGGATTTCGAGCAGCGACCATTCATCCTCGCCCGCCTGCGCCCCATCGAGGTCGCCGCCCAGCGTATCGGCTTCGGCCGGCCGCGCAAGCAGAAGATATTGCGCGGTGCCAACTCGTACCGCAATTCGTTTCTCCGTCGCCGAGATGGCGTGCAAGGCGTCCGCAGGCGCGATTCCCAGCGCCGCCAGGCGCGCGCCGGCGTCCGCGCCCCACAGTCCGACCGCCGCCCAAGCATCGGCCGCATCGGCAATTTTCACCTTGGCGCGCAAGACGAACATCGCCAGCCGCTTCGCGATCGCCGCGGCGAGGTCGCGCGCGAGAACGAGCAGGAACCCGTCGGCCGCCGGAACCACCCAGAAACTCGCGAGCAGCCGGCCCTTGGCCGAGCACCATCCCGCGAGACACGCCCGATCCGGGGCGAGGTGCGCAATGTCGTTGGTCAGCTGCGCGTGCAGAAAATCGCGCGCCTCCGGGCCCGAGACCGAGATCACGGCGTAGCGCGTGAGCCGCGCCAGCGAAACTCCGCCGGCGGAGGCGCGCAGCGCCGTCGAATCGCTTGCGTGCATGGCTGCCTGTGGCTGCATCATCGTAGAATCCGCATTTTAACCGCTGCGCGTTCGACGTTGATTTCCCTGCTGAAGCGTCTCATTGCAATCGCGGCGATCGGCTTTCTCGCGGCGGGCGCGTACGCTCTGTGGTACCTGGAGACACCGGTCGCGATCCGCAAGCTCCCGGTGGAATTCGAGGTCCCGCCGGGCAGCCGGCTGCGAGCGGTGATCGGGCTGCTCGAGAACGCGGGAGTCGACGCAGGCGGCGTGCGCTTCGAGCTGATGGCGCGGCTCCTCGGCCGCGCCCATGACATCCGCGCCGGCAACTACCAGATCGCGCGCGAGCTGACGCCGCCCGAGCTGCTCGACAAGCTCACGCGGGGCGATGTCTTGCAGGCCGAGGTCAAGCTCATCGAGGGCTGGAGCATCCTCCAGGTGCGCGCGGCGCTCGACTCGCATCCTAGTTTGCGCCACGACACCAAGGACCTGGACGACGAGCAGCTGCTCGCGAAAGTCGGCGCCACGGAAACTCACCCCGAGGGGCTCTTTTTCCCGGACACGTATCTGTTCGCGAAGGGAAGCAGCGACCTCGCGGTGCTGCGCCGCGCCTACCGCACGATGCAGCGCCACCTCGAAGAGGAATGGCGGCAGCGCGACGCCGGCGCGCCGTACCGCACGCCCTACGAAGCGCTCATCATGGCCTCGATCGTCGAGAAAGAGACCGGACACGCGTCGGAAAGAAGCCTCATCGCCGGTGCGCTCGCGAACCGGCTGCGCATCGGCATGCGGCTGCAGGCCGATCCCACCGTCATCTACGGCCTGGGCGAGGCGTTCGACGGCAATCTGAAGAAGATCCATCTCCTGGCCGACGGGCCGTACAACACCTACACCCGGGCCGGGCTGCCGCCCACGCCGATCGCGATGCCCGGGCGCGCGTCGCTGCGTGCCGCGCTCCAGCCGGCTCAGACCGACGCCCTGTATTACGTGTCGCGCGGCGACGGCACGAGCAAATTCTCGCGCACGCTCGATGAGCACAACCGCGCCGTGTATCAGTATCAGATTCCCGCCGGGCGCAAGAAGCGCCAGGCGGAGCGCCCGTGACCCAGCGCGGCAAGCTCGTCACCCTGGAAGGGGTCGATGGGGCGGGCAAGTCGACCCATATCCCGTTCATCGCCGATCGATTGCGCCGGGGCGGGCGCGAAGTCCTCGTCACGCGCGAGCCGGGAGGCACCCCGTTCGCCGAGAAGCTGCGCGCGCTGCTCCTCGCTCAGCCGATGGAGCCGATCGCCGAGACCCTGCTCATGTTCGCGGCGCGCGCGGAGCACGTCAGCCACGTGATCCGGCCCGCGCTCGAGGACGGAACCTGGGTGCTGTGCGACCGCTTCACCGATGCGACCGTCGCCTACCAGGGAGCGGGGAAGGGCGTCCCGCTCGACCTCATACGAAGGCTGGCCGAAGCCGCCCACCCGGGGCTTGCGCCCGACCGGACCCTGGTGTTCGACTGCCCCTACGAGGTGACGCGCGAGCGGCTCGCCCGGACGGGAAAGGCGCTCGACCGGTTCGAGCGGGAAGAGCGGGAGTTCTTCGAGCGGGTGCGCGCGGCCTACCTCGCCGCGGCGGCCTCCGAGCCGGATCGGATTCGCGTCATCGACGGTTCAGCCGGCCTGGAAGAAGTTAAGGCTAAACTTGAGAAACACACATTATCAATATGATTTTGAATTGTTTTGTATTCTGTCATTACATGACAAATTACATTAGATAGTTTCTATATCAATTTAATTTAAATACGTAATGCTAGACGAACAGTTGTGGAGGTCGCTTTTCACCCGGCTCGAGCGCCTGCCGCATGCGCTGCTGCTGCACGGCCAGCGCGGAATCGGCAAGCTCGCCCTGGCCGAGCGCTATGCGCAGCTGATCCTGTGCGAGTCGCCCGCCCAAGGTGAGCCCTGCGGCCGCTGCGAGGCTTGCCGGTGGCATGCGGCGGGGAACCATCCCGACTTCCGCCGCATCGAGCCCGAGTCGCTGGCGACCCCGAGCGATGCGGGCGAAGACGTCCGCCCGCAAGCCAAGGGCGCCAAGCCCAGCACCGAAATCAAGGTCGATCAGATCCGCGAGCTGGCGGATTTCCTCAACGTCGTCTCGCACCGGGCGAGGCGGGTGGCGATCGTGCACCCGGCCGAGGAGATGAACCCCCACGCGGCGAATTCGCTCCTGAAGAGCCTGGAGGAACCCTCGCCGAGCGTCGTCTTCCTCCTCGTTTCGCACCGCCCGGCCCGGCTCCTGCCCACGATACGCAGCCGCTGCGTCGCGCTGGCCGTCCCCATCCCCGACCGGGAGACGTCGCTGCGCTGGCTCTCCGAACGAGGGGTCGAGGATGCCGCGCGCTGGCTCGCCTATGCCGGGGGCGCACCGAGGCTCGCGCTCGAATACGCGAGCGGCGAGGGCGCCCTGGCCGGGATACTCGATGCGCTCGAGGCCGGCGATTTCGACGCGCTCGCCGCGCGCGCCACCGATCGCGCAGGAGTCGAGGCGCTCGCCGATGCGCTGCAGAAATACGCGCTCGACCGGGCTCTCGACGCCATGGGAGGCGCGGCCCGATTCGGCACCCAGGCTCGGGAGGGTCGCAAAATGCCGGCGCAGCACTGGCTCGCGCTCGCGCGCCAGATGGGGCGCCACCGGGCGCTCGCTTCCCACCCCCTCAATCCACGGCTCTTTGCCGGGGAGATGCTCTCAGGGTTCAGGGCAGGCGCGAGTCAGTCCCCCTGAATTCCCCGCTCCTCCAGGAGCAGCGCCCAGTCGAGGACCGCGGCGCGGATCGCGTCCAGCAGGCCGTGGAACTGCGCCTCGGGCACCAGCAGGAAAGGCACGCCGGGAAGGCGCGTGACCGTGACGATTCGCGCCTGAACCTCGGGCGGATACGGCAGCGCGAGTCGATCCCCGCTTGCGCGCGCCACCAGCGTTTCGATCTCGGCGAGCGGTTGGGCGCAGGCCCGGCGCGTGAACGTGTTTTCAGGATCGAACGGCACCAGCACCGGAAGCCAGGCGCCGCGATCCGGGTTCCAGGAGCCGATCTCGCCGCTCACCCGCCGGTAATCGGGGACCTTCGCGCTCTCAGGGTAGCCGTTCAGCTCGCACAGCGCCCAGGACTCGATCTCGGTCGCTCGCAACTGGCGGGCGAGCGCGAGAACGTCTTGCAGCAGGTCGGAGGCCCGGATCGACTTGTCGAGGGCCTCGCGCTGCAGGTCGAAGACGGTACCGGTCATTGACCGGGGATTCTGCGCCTTTGTCGAGCAGGGCGGGGCGCCGCCTTCCTGAAATCAGTCCTCGGCCGGCTTCTCCACGGGCGGCTGGGGCGGGTTCTCCTGGGGAGGCTGCTGCCGTGCTTCAGCTTTGCGCAGCTGCTTTTCTTCCTTCTTCCGCTTCTTGGCGAGATCTCTCTGGCGCTTTTCGAATGCGTAGTTGGGCTTGACCATTTGCGACCCTCTTCAATGGGCGTGGAAGTTACCCCGAGAGTAACGCCCATTGAAGAGGGT
>JBFGLA010000105.1:0-8716 GCA_041576355.1 Burkholderiales bacterium | reverse complement strand
TCATCGCCGCGCTGGCGTTGCGCATCAGGGTCTGGCGGTCGCGCCCGTCGCAGGGATACATGCTGATTCCGATGCTCAGGCCGAGGTGCAAGACTTTCCCCGCGACCCGCACCGGCGCCTCGAGCAATGCCCGCAGCTGCGCGGCGAACCGCGCCGCGTCCGCGCTCCCGCCGCAATTGGGCCGAACGATCACGAATTCGTCACCGCCCAGTCGCGCCACCGTATCGACTTCGCGCGCCGCCCCCGACAACCGACTGGAAACCACGCGCAGAAGCTCGTCGCCGGCTTGGTGGCCCAGGGAATCGTTGACGTACTTGAACCGATCCAGATCGACGAACAGCAAGGCGATCGAATTCGTGCTGAAATTTGCCTCGGCAATCGCACGCTCGAGGCGGTCCTCCAGGAGGGTGCGGTTCGGCAGTCCGGTCAGGGCGTCGAAATTCGCGATCCGGTAAAGCTGCTCTTCGCCGCGCTTGCGCAAGTCGCTGTCGGCGATCGTGCCGACGACGTGCAGCGCGCGCCCGGATGTATCGCGCGCGAGGACCTTGCCGCTCGCGCTGACCCAGAGCCACGACTCCTGGAATGTACGTATCCGGATCTCGGTCCGGATCTCGTCCTGCTCGCCATTGAGCAGCGCGCGCAGATCGACGAGAAGGGGTCCCCGGTCGTCGGGGTGCACCCGCGCGAGGGTTTCCGTGACGGTCCGCCGGCCGGCCACACGGGGGCCGCCGAGGATCTCCGAGTAGCCTTCATCGCACTGGATCGAGCCGCTCGGGGCCTGCCAGTCCCAGATCGTCTGTCGCGAGCCTTTTAGAACCAGGTCGAGCACCTCGCGCCAGTGCCCGCCGCCGCTTCGCCCATTCGATTTGTCTTCGACTGATTCGTCTTCAACTCGCGTCGCCTGGCAGCGACAGCGCAAGCTGGATCGGGAATCGACAGCGCCGACGGCAACCGGTTCGGCGGCTTCCAGGGTCTGCTCGACTGCGTCGGCGAGGCGCTCGCTCATGGCGCGAACGATTCCTGTGATGTCGTTGGCCGCGATCGTATCGGCGCGACGCGCCGGGGGATAGGTGCCTTGACGAACACTTGCAATGCGACACCGGAGAACGGAGCGTTTTGACAAAGCCTTGCAGATTCGCGCTCTTCGTTGCCGATCGAGACGCGGGGAAGCTTGCGAACGATTTGACGCGACCGGGTCATCTCATCCACACAAGAAATGACAATGCGCCCAAACGAGCCGCACGGCTGTCGAGAACGGCGGGGTGCCGGTCCGCCGCGTTGGCGGACAACGTTACATTTTGCGAGAATGCGGCTGGAGGACCGATGCGGCTGGAGGACCGGATTGCGGGTCCCCATTCGCCGACGAAGCGGCGCCGCGCGGTCTGCGCCGTCTCGATCCCAAAAGAAGCCAAGGAGGCACCATCATGACATCCAAAGCAGGCAGAAGAACGCTGTGGCATGCCCCCCGACTGACCCTTGTGGCACTCGTTCTGGGGGTCGCCGGTTGCAGCACGGTGGAAATCGGGACTACTTTCGATGCGCGCGTTTTCCAGGCGAACGTGCAGCGCGGCGTGACGACACGCACCCAGGTGCAGGCGTGGCTCGGCACGCCCACGGGCAAGGGCGTCTCAGTCGATACATCGGGCGAGCGCTATGAGGAGTGGAGCTACTACCACGGCGAAGGCCAATTGCCGAGAATGACCGATGCCCGGTTCACGATCCTGCAGGTGAAGTTCGACAGCGCCGGAATCGTGCGCGCCTATAACTGGTCCGCCAAACCTTAGGGGACTGTACGAAGCGTCACGCCCGGCCCCTTCCTGCGCTGCCGGGCCGTAACAGCTCGAGCATCGAGTCGGCATGCCGGAACAGCGCGACCGCGAGCCAGATCGCCGACGCCGTCGTGCCGAGCACGAAGATCCAGTTGTAGATCTTGCGCACGGTCTGGCTCATCAGCGCGCCGCCGAGGATCAGCAGGACGTTGTACGCGATCAGCACGATGATGAGCGTCGCCAGCGGCAGCACGACGAAACTCACGAACCGGGCTCGTCCGCCCTGGCCGTAAAGCTCGCGCCCAGCGCGTTGCGCCAGGAGCCAGAACAGCAGCAGGGCCCCGCCGTAGCCGAGAAACTGCGCGACTTTCGCTGCCGTCAGTTTCGGCGTGCCGAGCGTCGTTTGCTTGAAAAGACTGAGCTCGCCGATCGCAGCCCCGAGAAGCAGCGCGATCACGATCACCAGCAGGTACCGGCCCATCCACATCCAGTCCTTAATCACGGTCGATCCCCATTTGAGTTGAATACCGAACGTCGACATGCCGCCGACATCCCGCGTTTGCGCGGCATTGTTATCATGGCGCAGAGCGGGTCACAACCAAACATTGCTCAGTCCGCCGCTTCGCTTCGAGCTCGCGGCCGGGGAGAGGAAATATTTCCTTTTGCCGCGCCCGGAACCCTCTTAAACAGGTTACGGTAGAGACGGTGAGCGGCCCGCGCACCCGATCGTCATGAGGCCCCAGTCCGCAACAGATCTTGAAGAGCGATCCTGGCTTGTGTTTAGGCTCGGACCGCATGTCATGTGCGCGTCCACCCTCGACGTCTCTGGCATCATCGAGCCGGTTCGGGTTACGCCGCTGCCCTTCACGCCGGACTACATGCTCGGGTCGTTCCTTTTCCGGGACCGGGTCGCCGCCGCGATCAGCCTGCGCAAGAAGCTCGACGTTCGTGTCGGGGAGGACTCCGCCAAGGGACCGTTCATCGTTGCCGAGATCGCGAACGAACTGGCGGCGTTCTGGGTCGATGAAGTCAAAGACGTGCTCGAGGCGAAAGACGCCACGTGGCAGCCGATGCCGGACCGGCTCGGCGAAGGCGTCTTCGACCGCTATACGATCCGCGACGACGAGCTGATCCTGCATACGAGCTTCGCGGCGCTGTTGGGCGCCGGTGCCGTGGGCGCGTTTCCGCGCTGGACCGCGTCGGCGGCTGGCGCGAAGCTGCGCGCCGAGGATCCGCTATCCGCGGAGGGAAGCGGACCGCGCGTGCCCGACGCGGAAATACCTCAGCCCGCACCCGGACGCGCTTTCGAAGAGCCGACCCCCAGCGCCGCCGACCGAGACAAGGCCGAAACCGAAGCGCGCGGGCAGCGTGAAGCGCCGTCCCCGGTCTCCTCGACGAAGGCCGCGGCGGACGAGGCGCCCGCGATCATGCCTGCGATTGCCGGTGACGCTCAGGGGATCGGGCCGCTCGAGTCGACGAGCGCCCGGATCAGCGAGCCGCCCGAAACGGAGAGTCTCGGTCAAAGCGACGAAGCGGACGCCCGCCTGATCGATCAGGCCGCGCCTGCGGTGTCCGCGCACGAGGATGTTCAGATCGATTCGCAAGAGCGCGCAGCCGACGGCCACGCGAACCCAGGCGCGGACGCGCAGCCGGCGGATCTCTCCGTAAGCGAATCGAACACTGAAAGCGATCCGGCTCGCGGCGGTCCCGTCGAGGAGGAAATATCGGCGCCGGGCTCGCTGGCCGAAACCGAAATCGGACGCGCTGCGGATGCGCCCGCCCCGATTTCTGCACATTCCGCAGCAGACGCCGCATCCGAATCGACGGTGGAGGATACCGAGGAACCTCCACGTGGCGTCGGCGAGTCGGGATCGGGCGCGCCTCATGAGGCGGCAATCGAAAGCGAACCCGAAATCGTTCACCCGAGTTTGCGCACCGCCGAGCGATTCGATCTCGAGGCGCAAGCTGCCGCCGCGGAGATCGGCGAACAGCCTCGGGATGACGGGCCCTACGCGGAGGACGAGGACGCGCGCGCCAATGAACGAGCGAGCGTGCCGGATCCGTTTTCGACGCAGCACCGCTCGGAGATCACCGACGCGCCGATTCTCGACCAATCGCCGCAGGGAGCGCAAGACGCGCTCGCGCAAACGGAACCGGGTGACCGCACCCATCGTCGAAGGGGGCTCGCCGCCCCCGCGCTCGCGGTCGTAGGAGTACTGGCGGCGATCGCGCTTGCCTGGTGGATCACAGGGTCCGACGTGGGGAGTCAGAAGGCTTCAACCGTCGCGCGGGTCTCGACCGATGCTGCACCGGCTTCTGCGGCAGGCGCAGGGACACCCCAGCCGGCGCCCGAGGCCACACACACCCCTCCCGCAACCGCGTCCGGCGCAATATCCCGGGCCGATTCGCCGCCGCCCGAACCCACAGCCGAGACGACTCGCATCGTCACCGTCAAGACCGAAGCGTTCACCATGACGGTCGATCGCCCGAAGGCGCGCGCGGAAGAATCGCGATCGCCGGCCGGCGTATCCCCCGGGAAGGCCTCCGGCCAGCCGGCGCCGGGCCGCGCCGCTACGCAGCCCTCGCCCGGCGTTCTGGTGCACGTCGTCGTTCGCGGGGATACGCTATGGGATATCGCGAGAAAACACCTGGGCAATCCGCAGCGATACCCCGAGCTGGTCAAGCTCAGCGGCATCAGGAACCCGAACCTCATCTATCCCGGCGATATCGTCCGGATCGAGATGAGCGAAAAGCGCCGTTGACGTACCGTTGCCGTCGACGCGCCGGTAGAGGCGCCCGTCCATGCTCGCGTTGATCCTCCAGTTCATCGAAAAATCGTTCGGCCCACACCTGGCGTTCGCCGCCGCAATCTCGTTCTGGCTTGGCGCGGCCATGGCGGCTTACGTCGCCATCGCTCCGCTCTTGCGGGTGGTGACCGAGCTGAAGGCCGCGCGGGCCGGAATGGAGCACGGCTGGATGATGCAATGCCAAACCTGCAAGCGCACGGATATTGTCAGCGGAGGAAAGTGCGGGCACTGCGGCACATCGCTCGGCATCCCACTCATGGTTCGCATCCGCAATTTCTTCGGCTCCGAAACGGAATCGCGCTGGCTGCGCATGACACGGTGGGTCCTGACAGTCTTGGGCGTGGGCCTGTTCAGCCTCCTCACTGCGATCGCGCTCATCAAGTCCGGCGCCTGGCATCCGCAGACGAGCGTCGAGCGACTCTTCACGGGAATCGCCCTCATCGCCTGGGCCGGGGTCGGCTGGCTCGCCGGCCGCGTGTTCGGTATCGGCACCGGCGGGCCCATCTCGCGGCTGCGCGACGCGATCCTCGCGCTCGCCGGCTTCGCCGTGCTCTCTGCGGCTGTGACCCTCGCGGGCGCGGCGCGACCGGTGTCGGAGGACGTGCTCGTACGCGTCACGGTGCAGGGCGAGCAGGCCGTTGTCGGCGGGCGCGCGGTCGGGCTCGCTAACCTGCAATTCGGTTTCGAGTACCTTCAGGTGCAGCACGAGATACTCGGCTTCCAGCATGTGGTTCCCCTCGCCGTCGTGGGCGGCCAGCGGATCGATCTTGTCGCGGGGGAGTTCGAGCGCTGGCTCGCCGATCACCTCTGGACGCACGGCCAGCGCTATACGGCGCGCGGACTCGCCGTGCGCAAGCGCACCGAGTCGGTTCAGGCGAGCGAGCCGGGCACCTACGAGATCGTTTTGCGGGAGCGGGAAGTCATAGCGCGTCGCGAGGGGGAAATCCGCGCGCCGCCGCCCGCCGCGAACTGAGCGGACCCGCGAAAAGCAAGGGGCGGCAGTCGCCGCCCCTTCCCGATGCGCCCTGCCGGCGCGCCGCTCAGACAATGAGCGGAACGATCAGCAGCGCGACGATGTTGATGATCTTGATGAGCGGGTTCACCGCCGGACCGGCGGTGTCCTTATAGGGGTCGCCGACCGTGTCGCCCGTGACCGCCGCCTTGTGCGCGTCCGACCCCTTGCCGCCGTAGTGGCCGTCCTCGATGTACTTCTTGGCGTTGTCCCATGCGCCACCGCCGGTGCACATCGATATCGCGACGAAAAGGCCGGTTACGATCGTTCCCATCAGTACGCCGCCGAGCGCCTGCGCGCCTGCCGCCGTGCCGCCGATCAGGCCGAAGCCGATCCCGACCACCACGGGGACGAGCACCGGAAGGAGCGAGGGCACCATCATTTCCTTGATTGCGGCGCGCGTCAGCAAGTCCACCGCGGTGCCGTACTCGGGCCGCGCCTTGCCTTCCATGATGCCGGGGATCTCCTTGAACTGGCGCCTCACTTCGAGCACGACTGAGCCCGCCGCGCGGCCGACCGCTTCCATCGCCATCGCGCCGAAGAGGAACGGCACCATGCCGCCGATGAACAAGCCGACGATCACGTAATGGTTGGAAAGGTCGAACGTGATGCTGCTTCCGGCCGCCTCGAGCGCGTGCGTAAAGTCGGCGAACAGCACCAGCGCCGCGAGCCCCGCCGAGCCGATGGCGTAGCCTTTGGTCACCGCCTTGGTCGTGTTGCCGACCGCATCGAGCGGATCGGTAATCTCGCGCACCGAGTCGGGCAGATCCGCCATTTCGGCGATACCGCCCGCGTTGTCGGTGATCGGGCCGTAGGCGTCCAGCGCCACGATGATTCCCGCCATCGAGAGCATCGAGGTCGCCGCGATGGCGATGCCGTACAAGCCGGCAAAAGCGTACGAGACGAGGATCGCGACGCAGACCGCAAGCACCGGCCACGCGGTCGACTTCATCGACACGCCCAGGCCCGCGATGATGTTGGTCGCGTGGCCGGTGGTCGAGGCCTCGGCCACGTGCTGGACCGGCTTGAACTGGGTGCCGGTGTAGTACTCGGTGATCCAGACCATGAAGCCGGTGAGCACCAATCCGACCACCGCGGCGCCGTAGAGGTGCCACACGGTGATCAACTTCTTCGCGCCGGCGATCTCGAACGGCACCTCTTGCACGATCCCGCCCATCAGCGCCTGGGTGATGGGATAGAAGGCGATCAGCGCGAGGCCGCCCGCCCACCACAGCCCCTTGTACAGGGCGGGCATCACGTTCTTGTCGCCGGGCTTCGCCTTGACGAACCAGGTGCCGATCACCGAGGCGATGATGGCGAACCCGCCGAGCGCGAGCGGGTAGATCACCGCGTTCGGGCTGGCGGTCTTGACCATCAGGGCACCGAGCAGCATCGTCGCGATGATGGTCACCGCGTAGGTCTCGAACAGGTCTGCCGCCATGCCGGCGCAGTCGCCGACGTTGTCGCCGACGTTGTCCGCGATCACGGCCGGGTTGCGCGGGTCGTCCTCGGGGATCCCCGCCTCCACCTTGCCGACGAGATCCGCGCCGACGTCAGCGCCCTTGGTGAAGATGCCGCCCCCCAACCGCGCGAAGATCGAGATCAGCGAGCCGCCGAATCCCAGGCCGATGAGCGGCTTGAGAATATGCTCGAGCGAACCCTTGTCGTGCGCATTGGTGTACAGGATCGCGAAATAGCCTGCGACCCCGAGCAGCCCGAGGCCCACCACCAAGAGGCCCGTGATCGCCCCGCCCTTGAACGCGACGTTGAGCGCCTCCTGCAGGCCCGTGCGCGCCGCCTCGGCGGTGCGCACGTTCGCCCGCACCGAGATGTTCATGCCGATGATCCCGCACAGCCCGGAGAAGAGCGCGCCGACGGCGAAGCCCCAAGCGGTGGCCCAGCCGAGCTCCTCGATGAAGCCGATGATCAGGAAGAGAATCACGCCGACGATCGCGATCGTCGCGTACTGGCGCTTGAGGTACGCGATCGCGCCCTCCCTGATCGCGCCCGATATCTCCTGCATGCGCGCGTTGCCCGCGGGCAGGGAAACGATCCAGCGGGACTGCAACAGGCCGTAGAGGATGGCGAAAATCGCGCAGCCGATCGCGAACCAAAGTCCGGTCATGGTCGTTTCTCCCTAGTCATGTACTTATTGCGGACGGTGTATCACGTCCGGCGTGCGGCCAAGCCCGCCGGAAAGGCCGCGATTCTAGCAGAAAGGGCTTGCGCGTCGCTCGGGGACTCGAGCCGCCGAGTCAGCCTGCGGCACGCAGCGCGGCGAGCGCGCGCTCGCGAATCTCGCCGACCTTGCCCGTGCCCGAAATCCGGCTGCAGCGCGGTGCGGCGGGGTCGCCCGACTGCGCCCAGCGCCGGTAGTAATCGATGAGCGGCTCGGTCTGCGCGTGATACACCGAGAGGCGCTTGCGTACCGTCTCTTCGCGGTCGTCCTCGCGCTGCACGAGCGGCTCGCCGCTGACATCGTCGCGCCCCTCCACCTTGGGAGGGTTGAATTTCACGTGGTAGGTACGCCCCGAGGCGAGGTGCACGCGCCGCCCGCTCATGCGCGCCACGATCTCGTCGTCGGGAACGCCGATCTCGAGCACGCAGTCGAGCACGATGCCGGCCGCCTTCATCGCTTCAGCCTGCGCGAGCGTGCGCGGCACGCCGTCGAACAGATATCCGGTGCGGCAATCGGGATTGCGCAGCCGCTCCTTGACCAGCTCGATGATGTGGTCGTCCGGAACCAGTTGTCCGGCGTCCATGAGCTTTTTCGCCGCGAGCGCCGTCGGCGAGCCGGCATTCGCCGCGGCGGCGCGCAACATGTCGCCGGTAGAGATCTGGGGAATGCCGAACTCCTTGGTGATGAATCCGGCCTGCGTCCCCTTGCCCGCGCCCGGGGGGCCGAGCAGGATGAGTCTCATCTGGATCCCTTTTTGGTTCTCGCCAGGTCGCGGGACGATGCAACATACCGGTACCCTCCCGCCGCAGTCAATGCGGATTCACGCCCGATCGATCAGCCCACGTATCTTGTCCAGATCCTGCGGCGTGTCGACTCCGGGCGGGACTTCGCGTTCGCTCACCGAAACGGCGATCCGGTGGCCGTGCCACAGCACCCGCAACTGCTCGAG
>JBFGLA010000104.1:0-8724 GCA_041576355.1 Burkholderiales bacterium | reverse complement strand
TGCCCGCGTCGGCGTCGCTGTACACGACGCGGTAACCCTCGCGCACGCGAAAGCGGACGTCGAATAGACCCGGTATCGGAGCGGGCCGCACGCCCTCCACGCGCACCCCGAGCTTGGCTTCGACAACTCGCCGGATCTTCGACTCGTCCGCGAGCGCAAGCGCGGCGGCAAGACATCCCGCGACGAACAGCAACAATCGACTCATGAAATCTCCCTTCACCCCATCGCGTGGCGCATCAGAACGTTCTTTAAGACAGGGGCCCGGTCGGTCAAGTTCAATCCGGCGTTGCGCACAAGCGTGACCACACCGTTTCTCGCGGAAAAGAGCCGGAACAGCCCGTCCACGGCGGCACGCATGGCAAAGACGGGTTCCGCGCGCGCTCTTTCATAACGGCGCAGCAGGCCGAAGTCCCCGGGGTCGCGGATCGGCTCGCGCCCCTCGAGCACTGCTGCCAATTCGCAAGCATCCCCAAATCCGAGGTTGGCGCCCTGGCCCGCGAGCGGATGAATCACGTGCGCGGCATCGCCGACGAGCGCCACCCGCGGCGCGACCAGACGATTTGCTTTCAATCTCCGCAAGGGAAAACCTCGCGGCGCCGTGACGAGATCAAACCGCCCGAGCATTTCCCTCGTCGCGAGCTCGAGCTCGCGGCAAAGCGCGCCGGAATCGAGCGCCAGCAGGCGCTCGGCGCTCGCTTCAGCCGTGGACCACACCATCGACACGTGATCGCCCGGAAGAGGAAGAAGCGCGAGCACCGGCCCGCCCTGGAACCATTGATACGCGATGTTGCGATGTGCCTTCTCGCAGGCGAAATTGGCGACGACAGCGGTCTGGCCGTAACCGCTCTCATCGGTACGGATGCCCGCCTGCTCGCGAACGAAGGAGCGCGCGCCGTCGGCTCCGATGACGAGCCTCGCCCCGAGGCTGCGCCCGTCACGAAGCCGCAGAAGCGCCCGAGCGCCATCGACCTGCAAGCGCTCGCATTCGGCGGGCGCGAAAATCTCCAGGCCATCGCGCCCCTCGAGAGAGCGCCACAGTGCGTCCTGGAGAGCGCTGTCTTCCACGATCCATGCGAGCTCCGAGGAACCGCCGCGATAGGCATCGAATTCCAGCGCTGAGGCCCCGTCGTCGCCGAACACGCGCATTGCATGGACGGGCGCAACGCGCCCTTGCGGAAGCGTCTGCCAGGCGTTCAATTTGTGCAGGAACGCGCGGGTCCCGGGACTGATCGCGTAGATGCGCGCGTCGAACGGGCCCTGCAGCTCGGAGGCGCCCGGCGAGCGGCGCTCCCTCGCGATCAGCGCCACCGACAGGCCGCGCGCCGCGCGCGCGAGACTCGCGCCCACCAAGCCGCCGCCGACGACGATCAAATCGAAATCCAAGTGCGCTCCGGAGAAGGAGGGCGAATTCTAGCGCGCCGCGTGATGGACCCGGACGGGCGCGCCTTGACCGGAACCGGGTCCACGAGCGAAAATTCGCGCCCCGCGGATAAGGTCACGAAGGCTGCGGGGAAGTTGCAGCGAAGCCTGCAGTATGGCGAATTAGCTCAGCTGGTTAGAGCAGCGGAATCATAATCCGTGTGTCCGGGGTTCGAGTCCCTGATTCGCCACCACCCCCCCTTTCCTTGCCGCGTTGCGGCGAGTGCCGCCCCGCTCGCCTACAATTGAGCATCCGCGCCCGCACATCGATAACCTTGCGCACGACATTCGGCATCCTGGTGCTCGCCGCAACCGCGCTGGCAACGGCAGCACAGGCCCAGATCCGTCCCCTTCCCGAGCACGCGAGGCCGGGAACGATGCGCCACGAGCAGGACATGATCGTCCGGATCGACGGCAGGATTGCCCGGCTCGCGCCGGGCGCCCAGATCCGTGACATCGAGAACCGCCTCGTGCTTCCGGCCATGCTTCCGCCCGGCTCGCGCGTCAAGTACACCGTCGATAGCCAAGGGCTCGTGGACAGGGTGTGGATACTCTCGCCTCGCGAAGCGGCCCGCGAGCGCAGCGCGACCCCGATTCGCATCGTGCCATGACGCGCAAGGTCTATATCCGCACCTTCGGCTGCCAGATGAACGAGTACGACTCGGCCAAGATCGCCGATGTGCTCGCCGAGACCGAAGGGCTCGAGCCGGCCGCGAGCGCCGAAGACGCCGACCTGATCGTCTTCAATACCTGCTCGGTGCGCGAAAAGGCCAAGGAAAAGGTGTTCGCCGATCTCGGACGCGTGCAAGCGCTCAAGCGCGCGCGGCCCGAGGTGATGATCGCCGTCGGGGGCTGCGTCGCGAGCCAGGAAGGCTCAGCCATCGTCGCGCGCGCGCCGTACGTCGACGTCGTGTTCGGCCCGCAGACGCTGCACCGCCTGCCCGATCTGCTCGCGCGGCGCCGCGCGAGCGGCCGGCCCCAGGTCGATATCAGCTTCCCGGAGATCGAGAAGTTCGACCGTCTACCCGCGCCGCGCGCCGACGGCGTGACCGCGTTCGTCTCGATCATGGAGGGCTGCAGCAAGTACTGCACGTTCTGCGTCGTGCCGTACACGCGCGGCGAGGAGGTCTCGCGCCCGTTCGACGATGTCGTCGCCGAGATTGCCGAGCTCGCCGCCCGCGGAGTCAAGGAAGTGACGCTGCTTGGCCAGAATGTCAACGCCTGGCGCGGTTCCGCGCAGGGGCCGTGCTCAGACTTCGCCGGGTTGCTCGCTTACGCGTGCGAGATCGACGGCATCGAGCGCATCCGCTATACGACCTCGCATCCGCGCGAATTCACGCCAGCGCTCATCGAAGCGCACGCCGCGCTGCCGAAGCTCGCTCCCCACGTGCATCTCCCGGTGCAGTCGGGCTCGGACCGCATTCTGGCCGCGATGAAGCGCGGCTACACGGCGCTCGAGTACCGCTCGATCGCGCGCCGCCTGGCAAAGGCGCGCCCGGGTGTCAGCTTGTCGTCGGACTTCATCGTTGGTTTCCCCGGCGAGACCGAAGCCGACTTCCAGGCGACGCTCGATCTCGTGCGCGAGGTCGGTTTCGATGCGTCGTTCTCGTTCGTTTTCAGCCCTCGGCCCGGAACGCCGGCAGCCGAGCTGCGCGACGACACGCCACAGGAGGAGAAACTCGAGCGTCTGCAACGCCTGCAGTCCCAGCTCGAATCGCAGGCACGCGCGCTCGGCGAGCGGATGGCCGGTACCGTGGAGCGCGTGCTGGTCGAGGGCCCCTCGCGTAAGAACCCCTCCGAGCTCGCCGGTCGAACGGGGAACAATCGAGTGGTGAATTTCGCGGGGCCGCCGGATCTCATCGGCCGCCCCGTCGACGTACGCATCGTGGCGGCACGTTCGCACTCGTTGCGCGGCGAGCTGCCCGATCGAGCGCCGGACGTGCGCGCCGCGTAGCGACACCGTGGCGCGCCCGAGCCTCGCCAAGCCGCTCGAAGTCCGGTTCGATCCGGCCGACAACCAGCGCCTCGCGCGCCTGTGCGGGACGCTGGACGAGAATCTGCGCCAGATCGAGTCGGCGCTCGACGTGTCGATCGCGCGGCGCGGCGCCGAGTTCACCGTGCGCGGCGAGCCCCAGCACGCGGCGCGCGCGGCGCGCGCGCTTACGGTGTTCTACGAACGCGCAACCGACGAGCTCGGCGTCGACGACGTGCAGCTCGGATTGACCGAGATCCTGCAAGGAGAGCCCGGCGCCGAGCGCACTGATCGGCCCCAGCTGCTCACGCGCCGCCCCGACCTGCACGGACGCACGCCGCACCAGGTGCAGTACATCGAGAACATCCTCACGCACGACATCACCCTCGGCATCGGCCCGGCCGGCACCGGCAAGACGTATCTCGCCGTAGCATGCGCGGTCGACGCGCTCGAGCGCGACAAGGTCAAGCGCATCGTGCTCGTGCGGCCTGCGGTGGAAGCGGGCGAGCGGCTCGGGTTCCTGCCCGGCGATCTCGCGCAGAAGGTCGATCCCTACCTGCGTCCGCTGTACGACGCGCTGTACGACCTGATGGGATTCGAGAAAACGGCCAGGCTCCTCGAGCGCGGTACGATCGAGCTCGCGCCGCTCGCCTACATGCGCGGGCGAACGCTCAATCAAGCGTTCATCATCCTGGACGAAGCGCAGAACACGACGCCCGAGCAGATGAAGATGTTCCTCACCCGCATCGGGTTCGGCGCGAGAGCCGTGGTCACGGGAGACGTGACCCAGATCGACCTCGCGCGCGGCCAAAAGAGCGGGCTCATCGAGGCGCGCCGCATCCTCGCCGAGGTGCGCGGCATCGCCTTCACCGAGTTCGGCGCACAGGACGTGGTGCGCCACCCGCTCGTGGCGCGCATCATAGATGCCTACGACAAGTACTCGCAGGGCGAAGCAGCGCCGCCGTCGAAATAGCGACGGCTTGAGGATCGCGGTTCAGCTTGCCGTCGCGGCGAGGAGCGTGCCGCGCAGCGCTCGTCTGCGACAATGGGCAAGCGCCGCGGCGGCGGGGTCGGCCGACTTCACTCTTCGCATTGTCGGCGGCGCCGAAGGCAGGCGGCTCAATCGTGACTACCGTGGGCGTGACTACTCCACCAACGTGCTCACTTTCGGCTATCGGCGCTCGCCGCCCTGCGGCGATATCGTGCTGTGCAAGCCCGTCATCGAGCGCGAAGCTCGCCGCCAGGGCAAGGCGCTCGCCGCGCATTACGCGCACCTCGTCGTGCACGGCGTACTACACTTGCGCGGCTTCGATCACGAGCGCCCGGCAGACGCCGCGAGGATGGAGCGCGCTGAGCGCCGCATTCTCCGCGGCCTCGGTTACGGCGATCCTTATGTCGTGAACGATGCCCGGGCGCGGTAAAATGCGTTGGGCGCCGGCGATCCGGTCCTCGATCCGGACCCTTCCATGAACGATCCCTCCCGACCGAGTCTGCTCGAGCGTCTGTCCGCGCTTCTCCTGCGCGAACCCGAAGATCGCGAGGAGCTCGTCCGGCTGCTGCGCTCGGCCTACCAGAAGAACCTCCTCGACGCCGACGCACTTTCGATCATCGAAGGCGCTCTCACCGTCTCCGAGACTCCGGTGCGCGACGTCATGGTGCCGCGCGCGCGCATGTACGTGGTCGATATCAACGAGCCGATCGAGTCTTTCGTGCCGCAGGTGATCGCGACCGCGCATTCGCGCTTTCCGGTGATCGACCAGAACCGCGACGACATCATCGGCATCCTGCTCGCCAAGGACCTGCTGCGCTACTACGCGGACGAAGAGGGATTCAACGTGCGCGAGATGCTGCGCCAGGCGGTGTTCATTCCCGAGTCGAAGCGCCTGAACGTGCTGCTGCGGGAATTTCGCGCCAGCCGCAACCACATGGCAATCGTCGTCGACGAGTACGGCGGCGTCGCGGGACTGGTAACGATCGAGGACGTGTTCGAGCAGATCGTCGGCGATATCGAGGATGAGTTCGACTTCGACGAGGCGAGCGACAACATCCTGCTCGAATCGAGCGGCCGCTACCGCGTCAAGGCGCTCACCCAGATCGCCGACTTCAACACCGCGTTCGGCACGCGCTTTCCGGACGACGAATACGACACCATCGGCGGCATGATCATCGCGCACCTGGGCCGGCTGCCCAGGCGCGGCGAAACGATCGTGCTCGAGGGCATGCGGATCCAGGTGCTGCGCGCCGACAGCCGGCGCGTCTACACGCTGATCGTCGAGAAACCGAAAAGCGCCTAAGGATTGAGAGTCTCCTTCTCCCGCGAGGCGCTCGCACGCTCGCCGCGACTGCGCGCGGCGCTCGCCCTCGCGGCGGGTGCCGCATCCGTTTTCGGCTATTCGCCGCTCGATCTCTTTCCGATCGCGCTCGCGGCGAACGCCGTGCTCGTGCATCTCTGGATGAGCGCGCAGGCGCCGCGCGCGGCCGCTGCGTCCGGGTTCTGGTTCGGGCTCGGCCTCTTCGGCGCCGGGGTATCCTGGGTCTACGTGAGCATGAACCAGTTCGGCGGCATGGCACCGCCGCTCGCGGTCGTCGCGACGCTGGGCCTGTGCGCATACCTCGCTTTTTTCCCGGCGCTCGCAGGCTGGCTGCAGGCGCGCTGGGACGTTCCCGACGGAGTGCGCGCCACCGTTGTCATTCCCGCGCTCTGGACCTTCACCGACTGGTTGCGCGGCTGGCTGCTGACGGGGTTTCCATGGCTCGCCCCCGGCTATGCCGCGATCGACTCGCCGCTCGCCGGCTTCGCGCCGCTCGCCGGCGTGCACGCGGTCTCTCTCGCCGCGCTGTCGTGCGCCGGTCTTGTCTGGTGCCTGGTGTGCACGCGGCCAAAATGGCCCGCGCTCGCCGCGCTCGGCGCGATTCTCGCCGCCGGAGCCGCGCTGCGTACGGTCGAATGGACTGCCGTGGGGGGTGCGCCGCTCAGCGCGAGCCTGCTGCAGGGGAACATCCCCCAATCGATGAAATTCAGCGCCGAGCGCTACGCGCACATGCTCGAGACCTACGCGCGGCTCGCGGAAGAAACTCGGGCGCGGCTCATCGTGCTGCCGGAAACCGCGGTGCCCCGGTATCTCGATCGCGTCGATCCCGCGTATCTCGAGCGGCTCGCCACAGCCGCAAAGCGAAACGGGGGAGACCTCCTACTCGGCGTGCCGACTCGGAACGCCGCGGGGGACTATTACAACAGCGTCGTCAGCCTCGGAACCTCGCCGCGGCAGGTGTACCACAAGGTGCACCTCGTCCCTTTCGGTGAGTTCATCCCGCCGGGGTTCGGCTGGGTCCTGCGCGTGCTGACGATTCCGCTCGCCGATTTCTCGCGCGGCGCGACGGATCAACGCCCGCTCGCGGTCGCCGGCGAGCGCATCGCCGTCAACGTCTGCTACGAGGACGCGTTCGGCGAGGAGATCGCGCGCCAGCTACCGCAGGCGACGCTCCTCGTCAATGTGTCGAACGTCGCCTGGTTCGGCGATTCGCTCGCCCCGGCGCAGCACCTGCAGATCGCACGCATGCGCTCGCTCGAGACCGGCCGCGCAACGCTCACCGCGACCAACACCGGGATCACCGCGGCGATCGACCGCGACGGCCGCGTGCTCGCGCGTCTGCCGCAGTTCGTCGAAGCGAAGCTCGAAGTGGCCGCGCCCGTGTACACGGGCGCCACGCCCTACGTGCGCGCCGGCGACATCCTCGCGCTCGGCGCCGTGCTCGTCATGCTCGCGGCCGCCTGGCTGCTGCGACGCCGTCCGGCCGCGCGCTAAGAGTCGCTTCAGTTGCCGCGGATGCCGGCTTCCTTGATGAGGCGCGCGTTCGATTCCAACTCTTGTTTGATCAGGGCCTCGAAATCTGGCAACGACAGCGTGAGCGGATCGGCGCCGAGCTTGAGGAAACGCTCGCGCGTCTCGGGTGCGCGCACGACCGCGTTGATTTCGTGATTCAACCGCTGCACGATCTCGCGCGGCGTTCTCGCCGCAACGAGGGCGCCGATCCAGAAGTTGTAGTCCGAGTTCGGATAGCCCGCTTCGACCGTGGTCGGGAGATCCGGCACGAGCGCGCTGCGCGCGGGGGAGCCGACCGCGAGCCCCTGGAGCCTTCCCTCCCGGATGTGCGAAGCGACCGAGAACACGGGTGCGAAATAGAAGTCCGCGCGCCCGGTGAGCACCTCGGTAAGCGCCTCGGGCGCGCCCTTCAACGGCACGTGCAGGACCTCGATCCCCGCCGCGATACGGAAGCGTTCGAGGTTCATGTGGGTCGAGCTCCCCATCCCGGCCGTCGAGGCGACAAGCAGCCCGGGCTTCGCCTTGGCGGCCGCGACCAGTTCGGCGAGCGTCCGGTAGCCCTTCGCCGGATTGACGACGAGCACCGTCGGAAGCATCGCCAGCGTCGCAGCGGGCGCGAGATCCTTCGGATCGAGCGGCCCGGGACTGAGCAGCGGCGCCACGGTGAAGGCCGATGTGTAGATGCTCACGGTGTGTCCGTCGGGCTCCGATTTCGCAACGTAGGCGGCGCCTACCAGCCCGCCCGCGCCGAGCCGGTTCTCGACGATCACCGGCTGGCCGAGGCTTGCCTGGAGCTTCTCCGCGATGATGCGCGCCATCGTGTCCGACGCGCTGCCCGGCGTGACGCCCGAGACCAGGCGCACCGTCTTGCTCGGGAAACTCTGCGCGGCGCTCGCGCCGGCAACCAGCATTGCGGCGATCAGAATCGAGCACCGGCTCTTTGCGATGAATCTCTTCATGACTTCCTCCTCTTCCTAGGCTTTGGACTTCAGATTCGCGGCAATCCGAACTGCTGCGCGAGCCAGTCGGCGCTTCGACTGCGATACCGGTATGGGCGGTTGTTCGCGTTGTGGCCGCCGTCTTCGACCATGAGCAGCTCGACCGGCCCGGAGACCGCGCGCGCGAGGCGCTCGGCCTCGGAAGCCGGTACCAGCCGATCCTGCCGCCCCGCGACGATGAACGCCGGGCAATCGATGCGGGACGCAGCCTCTCGCAGCGTGAGCGTGGCCGCGTAGCGCTTCGCTTCGCCCGCGGTCGTGCAATGGCTGCGCACGCGAAACGTCTCGCGGGTGAGTTCCGGAAGCGCGTCCCATATCCCCGCCCAGTCGAAAGGCCCGGAGAGCGCGATGCAGGCGCGCAGCCGCTTCTCATACGCCGCCGCCCGCGGCGCGTAATAGCCGCCCAGGCTCACCCCCCAGATCGCGACTCGCGCCGCGTCCAGATCGGGGCGCGTCTCGATCCAATCCAGGACCGCGCGCGCGGCGAGCTCGTAGTCGCCGCGTATCGGGA
>JBFGLA010000103.1:0-8744 GCA_041576355.1 Burkholderiales bacterium | reverse complement strand
TGCAGGCGGCCGGCGCGCCGCGGGTCGACGCCCCCGCCCCGGTAGAATACGGGGGGTATCGCGCCGCTGATGCCCTTCGATCGATTCACGTTTGCCGCAGGCGCTCGCGCCTCGATCCCGCTCCTGCTTGGGGTTGCGCCTTTCGGGCTGATCACCGGCGTCGCCTTGGTAGCCGGCGGCATTCCGCCCCTCATTGCGATCCTGATGTCGCTGCTCGTATTTGCCGGCGCGTCGATGCTCGCCGCGATCCAGCTGCTCGGCATGGCGGCGCCCGTGGCGATGATCGTGCTGACCGCCGTGTTCATCAATCTGCGCTTCATGATGTACAGCGCGTCGCTGCGTACGCATCTGGGCGGCCTGCCGCTGCGCTGGCGGCTGCTCGCCGCGTGCGTCCTGGCGGACAATCCTTACGCGCTGTGCATTGCGCAGTTCACCGAGCACCCGGAAAAACCAGGCAAGCTTTGGTTCTACCTCGGCGCGTCGACCACGGTCTGGCTCACCTGGCAGCTCGCCGTCGCAGCCGGTGCGTTCCTCGGCTCGGGGCTGCCGGGGGCTTGGCGGCTCGAGTTCGCCGCGCCGCTCGCATTCATCGCGATGTCGGTGCCGCTGCTGCGCGACCGCGCGATGATCGCTGCGGCGCTCGCTGCCGGCGCCGCGGTCGTGCTGCTTCATCCGCTGCCGTTCCGGCTCGGCCTGGCGCTCGCCGCGCTCGCCGGGATCGCAGCGGGAATGGCGCTGGAACGGAGACGCGCGTGACCTTGTGGCTCATGATCCTGGGCATGGCCGCGGTCACCTTCGCCTTGCGCGCGTCGTTCCTGCTCCTGCCCGAAAGGGTGTCGCTGCCCGAACCCATGCGCCGCGCTTTGCGTTACGTGCCCGCGGCCGTTCTAACCGCCATCTGGGCGCCGGAATTGCTGCTGCAGCAAGGCAGCATCGATTTGTCCGCCGGAAACGAGCGCCTGCTCGCCGGGTTGACCGCGGTTGCAATCGCCTGGCGGTTCCGGCAGACCTACCTTACGATCGGCGCCGGAATCATCGCGCTGCACGTGTTCGCGCACCTATTCTAGGAACCTGCGGCGGCAAATGCGATCCAATGTGATCAATCGAACATGAAAAATTCCGGGCCCCTGCGATTTTCAGCTGCCCTGGCGGTCACGTTGCTGCTGGCCGCGTCGGTTTGCGCCGCGGAACCGGCGCGCAAAGCGGCGACGGTCGAGGGCGTGTCCGAGTACCGGCTCGGCAACGGCCTGCGGCTGCTCCTCGTCCCGGCGCCGGACGATGATCGGATCACCGTGCACCTCACCTACCTCGTCGGCTCGCGCCACGAAGGTTACGGGGAAAAGGGCATGGCGCACCTGCTCGAGCACCTCCTGTTCAAGGGATCGAAGCGCCATCCTGACTTGAAGGAACAGCTCGTCCGGCGCGGCGCGCGCTGGAACGGCACCACCGCCTACGACCGCACGACCTACTACGAGACCCTGCAGGCGAGCGAGGATAACCTCGCCTGGGCGCTCGACATGGAGGCCGACCGCATGGTGAATGCGTTCATCTCGAAGGCCGATCTCGAGAGCGAGATGACGGTCGTGCGCAACGAATTCGAGATGGGCGAGAACAGTCCCGGCAGCGTGCTCTTCGAGCGCATGCAGCGGCTTGCCTTCGCTTGGCATAACTACGGCAACGCGATCATCGGCGCCCGCTCGGATATCGAGCGCGTTCCGATCGAGCGGCTGCAGGCGTTCTATCGCACGTGGTACCGCCCGGACAATGCGGTGCTGATCATCGCCGGCCGGTTCGACGAGGATCGAGCGCTCGAGCTCGCGGCGAAGCATTTCGGCGCGATTGCGCGCCCGGCGCAGCCCATGCCGAATTTCTATACCGCGGAGCCGACCCAGGACGGCGAGCGCGCGGTCACGCTGCGCCGCAGCGGCGACACGCAGCTCGTTGCGGCGATGTACCGCGTGCCCGCGGGCAGCCACCCCGATTACCCCGCGATCGACGTGCTCGTAGGGTTGCTGCGCACCGCGCCGACCGGAAGGCTGCATCGGGCGCTCGTGCAGCCTGGTCTCGCGAGCCACGTCTGGGGGTACGAGCGCGCTCTGCATGACCCGGGTTTCGTCTATTTCGGGGCGAGCCTTCCCAAGGCGGCATCGATCGACAAAGCCCGTGACGCCCTGCTCGCGACGCTCGAGCGGTTCGATTCGAATCCGATACGCGCGGAGGAGGTGGCGCGCGCGAAGCAGGCGCTCCTGAACGATTTCGAGAACGCGCAGCGCGATACCGGGTCGTTCGTACGCGCGCTGTCCGAGTTTTCCGCGGTCGGCGACTGGCGGCTGTTCTTCTTGTACCGGGACCGGCTGCGCTCGGTGACGGTCGATGATGTGCAGCGCATGGCACGCGCGTATCTCAAGCCAGCCAACCGCGTGCTCGGCGCGTTCGTGCCGACCGCGACGCCCGACCGCGCGCGCATACCCGACAACGTCGATCTCCAGGCGGACCTCGCCGGATACCGGGGCGGAGACGGCCTCGACGCAGGCGAGGCATTCGATCCCTCGCCGGCAAACATCGAGGCGCGCGTGATCAGGAAATCGCTCGCCAACGGAATTCGGACCGCGCTGCTGCCGAAGAAGACGCGCGGCGGCGGCGTCGTCGCGAGCATCGGGCTGCATTGGGGCAACGAGCAGACCCGGATGGGGCGCGAGGCCGCTTGCTCGCTCGCCGGCGACATGCTCATGCGAGGCACCAAGAAGCGCACACGCGCGGACTTGCGCGACGAGATGGAAAGGCTGAACGCGACCGTATCGGTGAGCGCGAGCGGCGCCACCATCGAAGTGCGGCGCGGCGAGTTCGCCGAGACGTTGCGCCTGGTTGCCGAGATGCTGCGCGAACCGGCGTTCTCACCGGCCGAGTTCGAGGAACTCAAGCGCGCCTCGCTCACGCGCATTGAGGCGCGGCGCGGCGATCCCGCGGCGATCGCCGACGTGCAGCTCTCGCGCCATCTCTATCCCTATCCCAAAGGCCACCCCCTGCACACCGAGACGATCGACGAAGATCTGCAGATCACGCGCGGCGTTTCGTTGCAGGATGCCATCGCCTGCTACCGGGAGCTGTTCGGCGCCACGGGGGCGGATTTCGCGGTGGTGGGCGATTTCGATCCCGAGGAGACGGCCAAGCTCATAGAGGAGCTGTTCCGCGGCTGGAAGAACTCGAAGCCGTTCGCCCGGGTGCGCAGCCGGCACTTCGATCGTCCCGCCGTCGAGCGCAGGTATCGCACTCCCGACAAGGCGAACGCGGTGCTGCGCGCCGGGTTCAACATCGCGATCCGCGACGATCATCCCGACTATCCGGCGCTGATGCTCGCCAACTATCTGCTCGGCGGCTCCTCGACCGCACGCATCCCGGCGCGCGTGCGGGAAAAGGAAGGCCTGTCGTACAGCACGTACACGTCGTTTCACGCGAGTTCGTTTGAACGCGTCGCCGGCTTTCGCGTTTCTGCGATCTTCGCGCCGCAAAACCGGGACCGGGTCGAGCGTGCGATACGCGACGAGCTGGCGCGTGCCCTGCACGAGGGGTTCGGCCTGGAGGAGACCGAGACCGGCAAGAGCGGCCTGCTGAAGATGCGACAGCTGTCTCGGACCGGAGACGGCGCGCTTGCGCGCCGGCTGGCAGGCTATCTCTACCGGGAGCGGACGTTCGCCTGGGACGAGGCACTCGAGGCGCGCATCGCCGCCCTCTCGTCGCAGGACGCGCACGCAGCGCTGCGGCGGCACGTGGACCCGGCGAAGCTCTCGGTCGTGGTGGCGGGAGATTTGAGCGAGTCGAACTAGAAACGACCGGACGCCTAGTCTATCGGGTCGTAGCAAACCTGCAGAATCTCCAGCTCCTCGGTACCCGCGGGGCTGCGCAGCGTTACCGCGTCTCCCTCGCGCGCTTTGAGCAGCGCCTTGGCGATCGGCGAGATCCACGACACCCGGCCGCGCGCCGGGTCCACCTCGTCGATTCCGACGATGGTCACGCTACGCTCGGCGCCGCTTCGCGCGCGGATCGAGACCGTCGCGCCGAAAAACACTCGGTCGGTGTCCCGCCCGGCCGAATCGACGATTTCGGCCGCCTCGAGGCGCTTGATGAGGAAACGCACGCGCCGGTCGATTTCGCGCAGCCTGCGTTTGCCGTAGATGTAGTCACCGTTCTCCGATCGGTCGCCGTTGGACGCCGCCCACGACACCGTTTTCACGACCTCGGGCCGCTCGACCTCGACGAGCTGCTTCCGCTCGGCTTCGAGGCGCGCGTAGCCCGCGGGCGTGATGTAGTTCCGGCCGCCGTGCGCGACCGATTCCGCGACGACTTCCTCTTCCAACTCCGCTTCAGACTCCCTTACGAAGGCTTTGGACACGACGCGAATCCGCCGGGGCTCGATTCCGAAGTGCGTAATTTTACTGTTTCCGCGCCAGTCCGACCCGGCGGATCGCGCTTTACGGCTTGCCAGCACGGGAGCAACTCCGCAAAATTCGGCGACCGATAAGAGATCCGTCCGCCCCAGGGCCTTGGAGACCGGCACATGGCAATAGAGAAGGTCGATTTTCTCACCCGCATGCGTATCCGTGAGACCGTGCTCATGGGGCTTATCGCGATCACGGCGGTAGCGGCGAACCTGCCGCGCGAGTACGTCGAGGAGACGCTCGGCGCTAACCACGCCGCGCTCGTCGCCGTGCTTGCGGCGATGGTGATCATCGGCCTGTTCCTCTATCTCAAGTTCTTCTTCTTCCTCGCCGTCGTTCTGCTGATCGCCGGCGCGAACATGCCCGAGCAGATCGCCGAGGGCCTGCACATCTCCAAGATTCCTCTGATCCTGGCCCTCATTGCGATGGTCGGGATTTCACTCATCAATTACACGGTGAAGCTGCTTCCCACCGGGCTCGAGCCGAAGCCGAAAGAGCCGAGCCCTGAAGGCACACGCGCCATGTTCTACGCCATCGAGAAGAACAACCTCGTGTACGCGCAGAAGGTGCTCGCCATGAACTTTGACCCGAACCTGCTGCATGAGAACGGCTACACGCCGCTCGCATACGCGGCGATGAAGGGCAATGCAACCATGGTCGACCTGTTCCTGCGCAACGGCGCTGACCCGCGCATCGCCAGCAAGGACGGGGACACCCCCGTCGAACTGGCGCTGCGCTTCAATCATGCCGAAGTCGCGGACGTGTTGCGCCGCGCGCGGCACGATATCGAAGCCAAGGCGGCGGCGCTCGCTGCGATCCGGGGCGGTTGATTCTGCTGCGGCCGCTCGCGCGCGCGCATCGCGCCGGGCAAACCCTGGCGCCGGCCGTGTCGATACTGTATATTTAACCAGCTTTCGCAAATGCCCGCCTAGCGGTGCCCCGTCTGGGGGTCCGGCCCGGCGCGCCTGGCACCGCCTGAAACCCTTGATGCAGCGGGCGAATCGAGCCGCCCCGGGGCGCAATCGGCGGGGCCGTGCGGACTGCAAACCTACTAGATATAGTGGTTCAGGCTGAAGTATTACTTACCTATAGTATTCATCGGCTTACACGACACACTTGACGTGCGGCAAGAAATCGAGAAATCTCGCGCACATTCCGTCACAGATCGGTAATCTTTGGCCCCTCGTCTCACCTCAAACAGAACCGGAAGGAGAACAAGATGAACACAATCCAAACCGGCACCCCTGCTGCTCAGGCATCCCTGCGGGAGCTTGCAGAGCAGGAGATTTGCCGCGACACGCTCCTGGAGAAGTACGCCAAGGGCAAGGAAGCCTCGATCGCAGAGGTCCGTCGGCGCGTCGCGCGCGCCCTCGCCCAGGCCGAACCGGAGGAAAAACGCGCCTATTGGGAGAAGCGCTTCTTCTCCGCGCTCGAGGACGGTTTCGTCCCTGCGGGCCGGATCAACTCAGCCGCCGGCATCCAGATGCAGGCAACCCTGATCAACTGCTTCGTGCAGCCGGTCGGCGATTCGATCTCCGAGATCGTCGACGGCAAGCCCGGCATCTACACCGCGCTCCAGGAAGCCGCCGAGACCATGCGCCGCGGCGGCGGGGTCGGCTACGATTTCTCGTCGATCCGCCCCAAAGGGGCGGAAGTCAAGGGGACGCATTCCCGGGCAAGCGGGCCGGTATCGTACATGCGCGTTTTCGACCAGTCGTGCGAGACGGTCGAATCGGCCGGCGCGCGGCGCGGGGCCCAGATGGGCGTGCTGCGCTGCGACCACCCCGATGTCGAGGAATTCATCCACGCCAAGGACGAGGGCGCGCTCACCAACTTCAACATCTCGGTCGGCGTAACCGACGAGTTCATGGTCGCGGTGGAAAAGGACCTCGACGTCGAACTGGCGCACAAGGCGAAGCCCACTCCCGATCAGATCGCCGAAGGCGCCTACCAGCGCGAGGACGGCCAGTGGACCTACCGCAAGATCCGCGCGCGCGAGTTGTGGGAACAGATCATGCGCTCGACCTATGACCATGCCGAGCCCGGAATCCTGTTCCTCGACCGCATCAACCGCGATAACAACCTGAACTACTGCGAAACGATCGAGGCGACAAACCCCTGCGCCGAGCAGCCGCTGCCGCCCTACGGCTGCTGCTGCCTGGGCTCGATCGACCTCAGCCGCTTCGTCAGGCAACCGTTCACCGACCAGGCCGCGTTCGATTTCGAGCGCTTCGGCAAGACGGTCGAGGTCTCGGTGCGCATGCTCGACAACGTGCTCGACGTGACCGCCTGGCCGCTCGAGCAGCAGCGCCAGGAAGCGATGGCCAAGCGCCGCGTCGGCCTCGGATTCACGGGGCTGGGCGACGCGCTCATCATGCTGCAGCTGCGCTACGACACCGACGAGGCGCGCCAAGCGGCCGCGCGCATCGCCGAGTCGATGCGCAACTACGCGTATCGCGCCTCGGCCGAGATCGCGCGCGAGCGCGGCGCGTTTCCGCTGTTCAGCGCCGACCTGTACCTGTCGGGGACGAGCTTCGCGGCGCGGCTGCCCGAGGAGATCAAGGCGCTCGTGCGCAAGCACGGCATCCGCAATTCGCACCTGCTCTCGATCGCGCCGACCGGCACGATCAGCCTCGCCTTCGCCGACAACGCCTCGAACGGGATCGAGCCGCCGTTTTCTTGGACCTACACGCGCAAGAAACGCATGCCGGACGGGACGCTGAAGGAATTCCCGGTCGAGGACCATGCCTGGCGGCTGTACAAGGCGATGGGTGCGGATATGGAGAAATTGCCGCCCTACTTCGTGACCGCGCTCGAAATTTCGGCCAAGGCGCACGAGCAGATGGTGGCCGCGGTCGCGCCGTACGTCGACACGAGCATCTCCAAGACGGTGAACGTGCCCGAGGACTACCCCTACGAGGACTTCCAGGACCTGTACCTGGCCGCGTGGAAGTCCGGCCTTAAAGGACTTGCGACCTACCGGCCGAACAAGGTGCTCGGCGCGGTGCTCTCGGTCGACAAGCCGGCGCAGGAAACCCATGCCCACCTTGGGCCGCAGGATTTCCGCATCGACGATGTCAACCGGCGGATCCGCATGACCTCCGTCCCCGAGCCGGTGCTTGCGAGCCTACGCTGGCCGGGTCGGCCGGTCCTGCCCGGGGGCAACCCGGCCTGGACCTACATGATCGAGCATCCGCACGGCAACTTCGCCGTGTTCGTCGGCCATGTCGAGAACGGCCGGCCGCACGCGTTCGAGGTCTGGGTGAACGGCAGCGAGCAGCCCCGGGGACTCGGCGCGCTCGCCAAAGCGCTCTCGATGGACATGCGGGCGAACGACGCCGCCTGGCTCAAGCTCAAGCTCGAGACCCTCGCCAAGGCTGGAGGCGACGATGCATTCGACATGCCCTTCCCGCCGCACGGAGAGAAAAAGCGCATGCCCTCGATCGTCTCGGCGTTCGCGCAGGTCGTGCGCTGGCGCTGCGAGGAGATCGGCGCCCTGCCCGAGGGCGAGCCGACCCCCGTGCTGGGGGCCATGTTCAGCCTGAAGGAACCCAAGACCGGCACCGACGGCACCATGTCCTGGACGGTCGACGTCTTCAACCCGAGGACGGGCGACGACTTCGTGCTCGGGCTGAAGGAGATCACGCTACCGAATGGCGTGACGCGCCCCTACTCGATGTGGCTCGCGGGCGAATACCCGCGCGGGCTCGACGGCCTGTGCAAGATCCTCTCGCTCGACATGCGCGTCATCGATCCGGCGTGGATCGGGATGAAGCTGAGGAAGCTCCTCGATTTCCCGGAACCGCTCGGCGACTTCATGGCCTTCCTGCCGGGGTCGAAGAAGCAGCTGACCTTTCCCTCGACCGTGTCCTACCTCGCGCGGCTCATCATCCACCGCTACGCCATGCTGGGGCTGCTCGACGAAAAGGGCCTGCCGGTGCAGCAGATGGGGATCCTCGAGGCGCCAGCGAAGGGCGCAGTGCCGGTCATGCAGGGCGGGCGCTGCCCCGAATGCGCCAACTACACCATGATCCGCAAAGACGGGTGCGATTACTGCACGGCGTGCGGGTATGTGGGGGTGTGCGGCTAAGGCGACTCGCGGAGTCTTCAGGGCCGACCGGGAGGAACCCCAAAGGTCTTGACCCAGAGCAGCGCGGCGACGCTCTTGCCATCGGTGATGCGCCCGTCGCGCACCATTGCGACTGCGTCTTCGAAAGGCACGCTCAAGACCTCCAGGAACTCCTCGTCGTCCAGCTTCGCCTCGCGCAGCTCCAGCCTACGCGCGAGAAACAGCTCGATCGACTCATC
>JBFGLA010000102.1:0-8749 GCA_041576355.1 Burkholderiales bacterium | reverse complement strand
GCTGCGCGCCGGCGCTGCGGTGCTGTCGCGGCCGAACCTGCGCCGCGTGCCCCGCATCGGGCACCCCAGCCACCCGCTGCGACGCGCGGAAGACCGCGCCAAGCATCTTCCCGTGGGCGAGGGATTGCTCGGCCGCGTGCTCGACGGCGCCGGCCGGCCGCTCGATCGCGCCGGCCCGCTCGCCTCCGAGCAGTCGCTCACGCTCTATCCCCGCCCCGTCAACCCGATCGATCGCGAGCCGATCTCCAGCCCGCTCGACGTCGGCGTGCGCGCCATCAACGCGCTCGTTCGCGTCGGGCGCGGACAGCGCATGGGGCTGTTCGCCGGCAGCGGCGTCGGCAAGAGCGTGCTCCTGGGAATGATGGCCCGCTATACCGCGGCCGACGTCATCGTCGTCGGCCTGATCGGCGAGCGCGGGCGCGAAGTGAAGGAATTCATCGAGCAGATCCTCGGCGCCGCGGGGCTCGCGCGCTCGGTCGTGGTGGCTTCGCCCGCCGACACCTCGCCCCTCATGCGCATGCAGGCCGCCGCCTACGCCACCACGATCGCCGAATTCTTCCGCGACCGCGGCCAGCACGTCCTGCTCATCATGGACTCGCTCACGCGCTACGCCATGGCGCAGCGCGAGGTGGCGCTCGCGATCGGCGAGCCGCCGGCGACCAAGGGCTATCCCCCCTCCGTGTTCGCGCGCCTGCCGCACCTCGTCGAGCGCGCCGGCAACGGCCTGCGCGGGCGCGGCTCGATCACCGCCTTCTACACCGTGCTCACCGAGGGCGACGACCCGCAGGATCCGATCGCCGACTGCGCGCGCGCGATCCTCGACGGCCACATCGTGCTCTCGCGCACGCTCGCCGAGGAAGGGCACTACCCGGCGATCGACATCGAGCAGTCGGTCAGCCGCGTGATGCAGCAGGTATGCACGGCCGAGGAGCTCGCGCAAGCGCGCCGCCTGAAGCGGCTGTACTCGCGCCACCAGAAGGCGCGCGACCTGATCTCGGTGGGCGCTTACGCGCCGGGCAGCGACCCGGTGGTCGACGAAGCGATCGCCCTATATCCGCGCATGGAGAAGCTTCTGCAGCAGGACCTGTCCGAAAGATCGGACCTTGCCGCAAGCGTCGCATCGCTGCGCGAGCTCTTCAACGCGGAAAGCCGATAAAGGAAAGGCCGTTCGATGAATCCCGCAACTCCCCTTGAGACCCTGATCGAAGTCGCGCGACGCAGCCGCGACGAGGCCGCCGCCCGCCTGGGCGCGGCGCTCACGCATCTGCGCGAGGCGGAGGCGAAGCGCGAGACCGTCGAGGGGCTGGTCGCCGACTATCGCGCCCGCGCTCGCGCCGCGAAAGTCATCGATACGGTGCGCCTTGCGAACCTGCGCGCATTCATGGACCGGCTCGAGACCGCGCTCGCGCAGCAATGCGCGGCCTGCGCCGCGGCGCGCGAGCGCGTCGCCCTGGCGCGCGCCGAATTCGACCGCACGCGCCAGCGCGAGCGCGCCTACGAGCTGCTGCTCGACCGGCGCGCCGATGCGGCGCGGATCGTCGAGCAGCGGGCGCAGCAAAAACAGCAGGACGAGTTCGCGCTGCGCGTGCACATCGCCTCGCTGCCGGGCGCCTGAGGAGAGGCCCCGTGACGACCGTCGCACCATCGATTGCGCCCGCACCCATGCGTGAAGCCTCGGTCGAGGCGGACGCGCTCGCCGCGCTCACGGCCGAGTCCGGGTCGCAGTTCGGCTCCGTGCTGGAACAGGCGCTCGCCGCGCCTTCTTCCGCTCCGCCAGGAACGGACGCGCGCCCCTCCGACGCCGGCGCGGACGAAAGTCTCGACGCCAAGCTGGATCAAGCGCAGCCGGCGCAGACCGCGGCGTGGCGCCCCGATCTCCCCGCGCCCGCTATCGCAGATGGCGGGAACGGCAATCTGCCGCTAGCCGAGCCGCGGCTCGTGCCCTTGCCGAGCGCGCCGCGCGCGACCGGACTTACGCTCGAGCCGGCCAGCAAGGGAAGCGGCCCCAGCGCGAAGCCGGGGCCGGCCGACATCGATCGTCCCGAACCGGGATCGGACCCGAACTCCAGACCTGCGCGCGCTCCACGCTCGGCGCTACCCGAAGCCGTTCGCGCCTCGGAGCGCGCGGACGTGCTCAAGGCCGCCGGCGACGCCGTGCGCATCGCCGACGAAAAAGCGCGCCCCGCCCAGATCGCTGCGGCCGGGTCGACCGAACTCCAGCCCGTACCGGGCGCCGCGCCTCGAAGCGTCGCCGAAAACCTGCCGCTCACCGGACCCGCGGTACGCCTGATCGAAGTCGCGCCGCCCCTGCGCAGCACCGCCTGGGGCGAGTCCTTCACCTCGCAGATCGCGCTCGGCGTCGCCAACGGGACCCAGACGGCGCAGATCCGGGTCTCTCCGGCCGAACTGGGGCCGATTACGATGAGCATCGAGATCGACGACGGGCGCGCGCGGATCGCCTTCGCCGCGTCCGCCGAGGAAACGCGCGCCGCGATCCAGCAGGCGCTGCCGATGCTGCGCGAGCAGCTCGCCGCGATCAACGTCCGGCTGGACGACGCATTCATCGGCGCCGGCTTCGCGGGTCGCGACACCGAGCCGCGCGATGCGCGCCCGCCCTATGCCGCGCAGGACCCCGGCACGGCGCATGAAGACGTTGCGAGCCTCGTGCCGCGGCGCCCGAGCGCGGACCGAATCATCGACGTGTACGCGTGAGCCCGGATATGCGGCCCAAATCCCGCTCTTATCGCGGCGCGCCGGGGAACGACCGCCCCCGATAATGCGGCGCGTCACCCCTTTGCAAACCGTTTACGGAACTCAACATGGCCAAGCCTGCTGACAAGACAGAGTCGACCTCCGAATCCGCCGCGCCCCAGAGCGGGAAGAAGGGCCGCCTGGTCATCATCGCTAGCGTGGTGCTGCTCGCCGGTCTCGCGGGCGGGGGCTGGTTCTTCTTCCAGCAGGAGGGCGCCGCAACGGCCGCGACGACCGCCGAGCCGGCCAAAAAGCCGACCCCGAGCTTCGTCCCGCTGGAGATATTTACCGTCAATCTCGCCGACCGCGAGCATTACTTGCAAGTCGGCCTGACTTACGAGGTCGCGGGCGGCAGCACCGTCGACGCGATGAAGCAGAAGATGCCCATATTGCGCAGCCGGATCCTGCTCCTGCTCTCGAGCAAGACCGCCGAGGGCCTGTCGACACCGGCCGGCAAAGAAAGCCTGGCCCGGGAGCTCCTCGAGGAGGCGCGCAAGGCCGCCGAGCTGCCGGCGCCGGGCGACGCCATTTCCGGCGTGCACTTCTCGGCGTTCGTCATCCAGTAACACCGTCGCGCGATTCTTCGCCATGGCGACCGAAACCCTCTCCCAGGACGAAGTCGACGCGCTGCTGAAGGGCGTCAACGGCGAGCCCGATGCGCCCGCCGAGGAGCAGGCACCCGCCGACGGCATCCGACCGTACGATCTTGCCAAGCACTAGCGTTCGGTGCGCGGGCGCATGCCCACGCTCGAGATCGTCAACGAGCGCTTCGCGCGCCAGCTGAGCAACGGCCCGTTCCACTTCGTGCGCCGCAACGCCGAAATCTCCTCCGGCGGCGTCAATTTCGTGAAGTTCAGCGAGTTCCTGCGCAACTTGACGCTGCCGACCAATCTCAACGTCATGCAGCTGCGTCCGCTGCGCGGCAGCGCGCTCATCGTGATAGACGCCAACATCGTCTTCGCCATGGTCGACACGATGTTCGGCGGCAACGGCAACTTTCGCGCGCGCATCGAGGGGCGCGAATTCACCGCGACCGAGAACCGCGTCATCCAGAGGATGCTCACGGCTGTGACGGAGGAATATCAGAAGGCCTGGGCGCCGGTCTACGCGCTCCACCTGGAGTACGTGCGGTCGGAAATGCACGCCCAGTTCGCCAACATCGCGACCCCGAGCGAGATCGTCGTCACGAGCACGTTCAAGATCGACCTCGGCAACAACGTCACCGGCGGCATTCACATCTGCATCCCCTACTCGGCCCTCGAGCCGATCCGCGATCTGCTCACGCGCGCCGCGCCAAGCGAGCACTCGGAGCCTGACCGGCGCTGGATGCGCATGCTCTCCAAGCAGGTCCAGCTCGCCGAAGTCGAGCTCGTTGCCCCGCTCGCGCGCGTGCCGGCAAGCGTCGGGCAGCTGATCCGCATGCAAGTCGGAGACGTCATCGCCGTCGACATCGACGATCGCGTCACCGCCGAGGTCGACGGAATTCCGATCTTCGAGTGCCGTTACGGCACGTTGAACGGCCGCTACGCGCTCAAGATCGAGAAAGTGCTCGCGATCCCGCAGAACGAAAACTCGCTAGGAGAATGACATGAGCAATGAGTCCGCCGCCGTCGCGGCCGAATCGAGAAACGCCGCGCAGGCGCAGATCTTCGAGAAGCTGAGCGCGGCCCCGAACGCCCAGGGCCCGCAGCAGGATATCGACATGGTGCTCGATATCCCGGTCCAGCTCACGGTGCAGCTAGGGCGCACGCGCGTGCCGATCAAGCAGATCCTGCAGCTCGCGCAGGGCTCGGTGGTCGAGCTCGACGGGCTTGCCGGGGAGCCGATGGACGTCCTCGTCAACGGCTGCCTGATCGCGCAGGGCGAGGTGGTCGTCGTGAACGAGCGCTTCGGCATCCGCCTGACCGACATCGTCACGCCTTCCGAGCGCCTGCGCCGCCTGAGCGACAGATGAAACGGACCGGGCTCGCGATCCTACTCGCGGCTTACGGCGCTTGCGCCGGCGCCGCCGACGCGCTGCCCTCGGCGGGCGCGAGCCTGCTGCAGGCGATCGTCGGCCTCGCGCTGGTGCTGGCGCTGATCGGCGCCGCGGCCTGGGTGATGCGCCGGATCGGAACTCCGCTCTCCGGATCGACGGGGCTGCTGCGCACGGTCGCGAGCGCCGCGCTCGGTCCGCGCGAGCGCGTCGTCGTGATCGAAATCGCCGATCAATGGCTCGTGCTCGGCGTGACCCAGCAAAACGTCACGCCGCTGCATACGATGCCGAAGGGACAGCTCCCCGCGCCGGGGCCGGGCGGAATTCCCGCCTTCGCCGCTTTGCTCGAACGCGCGCGCAACCGCCATGCGCCGCGCTGATCTCGCGCGCTGCGGCGTATTACTGATCGTCGCGCTCGCGGCGCTGCCCCTGCCCGCGCTCGCGCAGGCGGGATTGACGATCACCAGCAGCCCGGGACCGGGCGGCGCTCAAGTGTACTCGGTGCCGGTGCAGACCCTGCTGACGCTCACCGCGCTCACCTTCCTGCCGGCCGCGATCCTGCTGATGTCCAGCTTCACGCGCATCATCATCGTGCTCTCGCTGATGAGGCATGCGCTCGGTACCCAGACCTCGCCGCCCAACCAGGTGCTGATCGGGCTGGCTCTCTTCCTGACCCTGTTCGTGATGAGCCCGGTGCTCGATCGCATCTACGTCGATGCTTACCAGCCTCTCTCGGAGCGCAAGATATCCTTCGACACCGCGCTCGAACGCGCCACGCCGCCGCTGCGCGGCTTCATGCTCAAGCAGACGCGCGAGCAGGATCTCGCGCTCTTCGTCAAGCTCGCGAAGCACCCTCCGGTCAGCTCTGCCGAGGAGCTGCCGCTCAAGGTGATCGTGCCCGCTTTCGTGGCGAGCGAGCTCAAGACCGCGTTCCAGATCGGATTCATGGTCTTCATCCCGTTCCTGATCATCGACATGGTGGTCGCGAGCGTCCTGATGTCGATGGGAATGATGATGCTCTCGCCGATCCTGATCTCGCTCCCGTTCAAGCTGATGCTGTTCGTCCTGGTGGACGGCTGGAACCTGCTGCTGGGGTCGCTGGTGGCGAGCTTCGGCACCTGATCCACAAGGAGAGGAACGATCATGACTCCGCAGGAAGTGCTGACGATCGCACAGGAGGCACTCTACGTCGCCGCCCTCGTCGCCGCGCCCGCGCTGCTCGCCGCGCTGACCGCGGGGCTCGCGGTGAGCGTGCTCCAGGCGGCCACCCAGATCAACGAGATGACGCTTTCCTTCATTCCCAAGCTGGCCGCGATCTTCTCGGCGCTCGTCGTGAGCGGTCCTTGGATGCTGACGACGCTCGTCGAGTACACCGCGCGCATCTTCGATCGCATCGCGATGTTCGGCGCGTGACCGATGATCTCGGTTACCGGAGCCCAGATCGAGCTGTGGCTGGCGGCGTTCCTGTGGCCGTTCGTGCGCATCCTGGCGCTCTTTACCGTGGCGCCGGTGCTCTCGCATCGCGCGCTGCCGGTGCGCACGCGAGTCGGCCTGGCGCTGCTCGTGACCGTGCTGGTCGCACCCACTCTACCGGCTGCGCCGGCGGTGCCGCTCATCTCGGGGTCCGGTCTGATGCTGCTCGCGCAGCAGCTGCTGGTCGGGTTCGCGATCGGGTTCGCGATGCGTATCGTGTTCGCCGCAGTCGATCTGGCCGGCGACCTCATCGGCCTGCAAATGGGTCTGAGCTACGCGCTCTTCTTCGATCCGCAAACGAGCATGCAAACGCCGCTCGTCGGCAACTTCCTCGGCATGGTGGCGCTGCTCTTGTTTCTGGCCCTGGACGGGCCGTCGATCCTGCTTTTCTCGGTCGCTGACAGCTTTCACTACGCTCCCGTCGGACCCGATTTCCACTCGGCGCTGCGCTGGGAATTGCTGCCCCAGTTCGGCGCGCAGCTCTTCGCGCTCGGCCTGCAGATCTCGCTCCCGGTCCTCGCGACGATGCTCCTGTGCAACATCTCCCTGGGGGTCATGGCGCGCGCGGCGCCGCAGCTGAACCTCTTCAGCGTGGGCTTTCCCGTCACGCTGCTGAGCGGGCTGACGCTGCTCGCGCTGATGATCGTCTACATGGGCCGGCCGATAGAGGCCGCCCTGCAAGCCGGCTTGCGTCTGTTCCAGTAGCTCTTGGAGGCGCGGTCCCGCTCCGCACTTGTGGCGGGGAGCGGGACGAACCCCGCCGCGGAGGAGGAGGGAGGAGGATTCCGCGGCAGGCGCGTTCGGTTCAGTTCAGGTGTGGCGCATCCGGGCGGCGGTGCACTGCGCGGCCGTACCGCGTATGGCCCGCGCGAGCCGGGCGAGTCGCCCGGGGATCGAAGCGAGCATCTGTGCGACCACACGGGCGCGCTGCTCCTTTGCCCGCCTGACGACGGCCTCGACCTGCTCCTGGCTCACTGGCAGGCTAAATCGAGAGACGTTCAGCTGTTCCTCGATGTTCCGAATTTCACTGGCGTTCACCTTGGAGCTCCTTCTTCATATGCTGCGATGCACCAATGATATGGGCTTGCCAGCACGTATACAATCTCGCCAGAAATCAAAACACTTTTGCTAAATTAGCAACAATATGAGGGATTCTTTACTTGAAATGTCGATCTTCGTGCGGGTCGTCGCGGCGGGCAATCTCTCCGCCGCAGCCCGCGAGCTGGGGCTTTCGCCTGCGGTCGTGAGCCGGCGCCTGGCTCGCCTCGAGGCACGGCTGGGCGCGCGCCTCATCAACCGCACGACCCGAAGCCTGCGCCTCACCGATGAAGGCGCGACCTACTACGAGGCCTGCCAGCGCATCCTCGCCGAGGTCGAGGAAGCGGACGCCACGGTTTCCGAGGGGCGAGTCGAGCCGCAGGGAGTGCTCAAGGTCGCGATGCCGGCCTCGTTCGGCCACCGCCACGTCGCGCCGCTCGTCCCCCTTTTCGCCGCGCGCCACCCCAAAGTCCAGCTCGCATTGAGCCTCTCGGATCGCTCGGTCAACCTCATCGAGGAAGGCTTCGATGTCGCGATCCGCATCGCCGAGCTGGAGGACTCGTCGCTCGCCGCGCGCAAACTCGCGCCCAACCGGCGCGTCGTATGCGCAAGCCCGGACTACCTGCGCCGGCACGGAACTCCCGCCACGCCGGCCGATTTTCCACGCCACAACTTTCTCGTCACCGCCTGGGAGCACGGTTTTTCCATGACACTCGAGTACAAAGACCCCGAGGGGAAACCGGGATCGGTGCGCGTCTCGGGCAACTACGCCTGCGACAACTGGGAAGTGCTGCGCGAGTGGGCGCTCGCCGGGCTCGGAATCGCGCTCAAGTCGACCTGGGACGTGCGCAGCCACCTCGAAGACGGATCGCTCGTTGCCGTCTGCCCCAGCTACAGCTTCGATACCGATGTCGCGATCTACGCGGTCTACCCGCACCGCCGCTACTTGCCGGCGAAGACCCGCGCCTTCGTCGATTTTCTCGCCGAGTCCTTCGGCCCCGAGCCGTACTGGGACCGGCCCGATGCGAAACGCCTGAAACCGCGCATCAAGGCACGCGCCGCCGGCTAGAGGGTATGCTAGGCTGAATCCGCGACGCTGCGGGACACAATCCCTCGGTGTCCGAGGCGTGGCGCTGCAACACCCGCGCAGCTCTGCGCCCCACACGAACACGATTTTTGTGGAGATGATGCGATGAATGCACCGGTGGATTCCGCCGCCCTCACCAAGGCTTCCCTCGACGACAAGTACACGCTCGACCAGGGCCGTGTCTTCCTGACCGGCACCCAGGCGCTGGTGCGCCTGATGATGCTGCAGCGCGACCGCGATGCGCGCGCCGGCCTCAACACGGCCGGGTTCGTCTCGGGCTACCGCGGCTCGCCGCTCGGCGGGCTCGACCAGACCCTCTGGCGCGCGAAGAAGCACCTGGAAGCGCACCACATCGTGTTCCAGCCGGGCGTGAACGAGGACCTCGCTGCGAGCGCACTCTGGGGCGCGCAGCAGGTGGGCCTCTT
>JBFGLA010000101.1:0-8836 GCA_041576355.1 Burkholderiales bacterium | reverse complement strand
TCGTGCTCACGCTGCGCGACGCACTGGTGTTGACCAACAAGCTGCCTTTCGGCTCGTACTACATCTCGCACTACACCGGACTGCTGCTGTTCCTGTCGATCGCGTGGGTGCTCATCCGGCGGTACGCGCTTTCGCTGCGCACGCTCGAGAGCTGGAGCAACGATCTCGAGCACAAGCTCGCCGAGCGCGAAGCGCAGCTGCGCGCGCTGTTCGCGCGCGAGAAGGCCGTGCAGGAAGAGGGCGCGGCGCTCGCCGAGCGCCGGCGCATCATGAGCGATTTGCATGACGGCCTTGGCATGCAGCTCGTCTCGACGCTCAACGCCTCGCGCCGGGACGGGGTCGGGCGCGAGGCGATGACCGAGGCGATCCAGGCCTGCCTGGACGATCTGCGCCTCGCGATCGACGCGATGGAGCCGGTGGAGCGCGACCTGATCGCGCTGCTCGGCAATTTTCGCTACCGCATGGAAAAGCGGCTGCGGGCCGCCGGACTGAACATCGAATGGGCGGTGCAGCCGATTCCCGAGCTCTCACACATGCAGCCGAGCCAGATGCTGCAGCTCCTGCGCGTGGTGCAGGAGGGCGTGACCAATGTGCTCAAGCACGCGAACGCCACCCGCGTGCGTTTCGAGACCGGAGTCGAGACCGAAGGCGGCCGGACGCACGTGATGCTGCGCATCAGCGACAATGGCCGCGGCTTCGATCCGGACCGAGCGGGCCGCGGCATGGGGCTGCGCAACCTGGCGGCGCGCGCGGCCGCGATCGGCTGCAAGCTTACTATGGCCTCGGACGCCTCCGGCACCCGCCTGAGCCTCGCGATACCCCTGCCCGCGCAGGGCGCGTGATGGCTTCAAACTCGTCGGCCTCGGCGCATGGCGGAACCGGTTGACACCCATCGCCTGCGGGCAGATAGTTTCCGCTGCACTCGCAGGTCTCGAAGGGCCAACAATTCATCGCGACAAGAGGGGGCGGCCATGAAGAAATTTCTCGCGTGCACGCTGGGAGCGGCGCTCGCAGGCGGTCTGGCGCCGGCCGGCGCCGACACGACGGACGTCAAGACGCAGTCGATCGTGGAGGTGAAGAAGCGCGGCCCGCACTGCGCCAACGATCCGAACTGCATGAACCGCTACCACTATGCGATCAAGCCGGTGGCGCGGGCGAAGCCGGGCGAGCTAATCCGCTTCGAGACGCGCGACGCGCTCGACTCCGACCTGAACATCAAGTCCGAGCCCAAGGACGTGCTCGCCGTCGATCTGAACCTGGTGCATCCGCTGACGGGACCGGTGCATATCGAGGGGGCGCGGCGCGGCGACGTACTGGCGGTGACGCTGATCGATATCGAGCCCGACGAGTACGGCTACACGACGGTCGTACCCGGCTTCGGCTTCCTGCGCGACCTCTATCCCAAGCCCTACATCGCCAACTGGAAGCTGAATCGGCTCGAAGCGGTCTCGGACCAGATTCCCGGCGTGCGTGTGCCGTTCAACGGCTTCATGGGCACGGTCGGCGTTCTCCCCGGGCAGGCGGAGACCGCGCAGTGGCTCGCGCGCGAGAAGCAGCTCGCCGATGCGGGCGGGATCGCGCTGCAGCCGCAGCCGATCGGGGCGCAGCCCGCGGCGGTGTGCGGGCCGAACGGCAGCCACAAGGGCGAGTGCCTGCGCACCATCCCGCCGCGCGAGAACGGCGGCAACATGGACGTGAAGCAGATGGTCGTCGGTACGACGCTGCTCCTGCCGTGCTACGTCGACGGCTGCGGCCTCTTCATGGGCGATATCCACTACGCGCAGGGTGACGGCGAGGTGGCGGGCACCGCGATCGAGATGGGCGCGAAGGTGATCGTGCGCACCGAGATCCGCCGCGGCATGGCGGGAATAATGAAGCGCGGTCCGCACTTCGAGGGCGGCTCGCAGCTGAAGCAGCTCGAGCCTGACCGCTTCTACGCCACCGTGGGCTACCCCTTGAAGGACGCGGGCGAGATACTGCCGTATACGACGTACCTCGACAGCAAGAAGATCGGGCCGTTGAGCAACCTGTCGGAGGACCTGACGCTCGCCGCGCGCAGCGCGCTCCTGGAGATGATCGACTATCTCGTCAAGCAGAAGGGCTACACGCGCGAGCAGGCCTATGTCATCTGCAGCGTCGCGGTCGATCTGCGCATCGCGAATCTCGTCGACTTGCCCAATTACGCGGTGAGCGCGATCCTGCCGCTGGAAATCTTCGACAAGTAGCAGGGCGCGAGCCGCCATGAATCGGCGCGCATTCCTCGCGGCGTGCGGCCTGCTCGCCGCCGCGCTGCCCGCCTACGGCCACACGCCGTACCGGCAGTGGAAGGTCATGCGCGAGCGCTTTCTGCTCGTTCATTCCACCCGCACCGATCCGGTTTCTGACGCGCTCGCCGAGAGAATTGTCGCCATCCTCAACGCCGAGCTGCCCGAAGCCAACGCGATGGTGGCGCGGGCGCCGAACCTCGAGCGCGTCGCGAGCCTGATGACGAGCGACCAGGCGCGGCTCGCGGTGGTCGCGCGCGACGCGGCGAGGCGGTTCTATCTGCGGCAGGGGGAATTCGCGGCTTTCGACGGCACGGGCCTGCGGGTGTTGGTCGAGTTGAAGGGCTACGTGTTGCTTGCGACCGAGACCTTCCCGAAACACCACGCGTGGCTCGTGGCCGGTGCGCTGACCGAACACCCGGATGGGCTCGAGATCCGCATTCCCGACCCTGCAGCCGAGGTGCCCACCCACGTCGGTGCGCGTGCGTTTGCGCAGGGAGAGCCGCCGGATCCGCAGCAATGAGCTAAGTTTCGCGCTGCGCGCTTGACGCGAGGTCGCTGTGCGCGGACCCTTGCTGTTTCCCTGCTGCAACAACTCCTCCGGGGCTTTTCATGATCGCCTTCAACGTCAACGGCCGGCCCGTCGCGGTCGACGCGGAACCCGACACGCCGCTCCTCTGGGTGCTGCGCGACTATCTCGATCTCACCGGCACCAAGTACGGCTGCGGCGTCGCCGCGTGTGGGGCCTGCACGGTGCACCTGGACGGCGCACCGCTGCCCTCGTGCGTAATCCCGGTCTCGCTCTGCGCCGGCAAGCGCGTCACCACGATCGAAGGCCTGAAGCGCGACGGCGCACTGCACCGGGTGCAGCAGGCGTGGATCGAGCACCAGGTGCCGCAGTGCGGCTACTGCCAGAGCGGAATGATCATGGCCGCGGCCGCGCTCATCGCTTCCAATCCGAATCCGTCCGACGAGGACATCGCCCGGGGCGTCTCCAACATCTGCCGCTGCGGCACCTATCCCCGCGTGCGCAAGGCGATCCGCGCTCTCGCGCAGGCGAAGGGGCGCAAATGAACGCAAAGACCAGCGGACAGCCGCGCAGCCCGTGGCGCAGGCGCTTTGTCATCACCGCCGGTATCGCCGGCGGCGCGCTCGCGGTCGGCGCCTGGCGCTTCTATCGCGATCGCGACCGGCTCTCGCCGCCGGAGGGACTGAAACCCGGCGCAAACGAGGCCGTGCTCACCGGCTGGATCAAGATCGGCACCGACGGAGCCATCGTCGTCCAGGTGCCGCGCCAGGAGATGGGGCAGGGCATCAGCACCGCGCTGCCGATGCTGGTGGCCGAAGAGTTGGATGCCGATCCTGCGCACGTGCGCTTCGAGCAGGCGATCGTCGATCCGCTCTACGCCAACGCCACGATCCTGGGCGACAACACGCCGATGCGCCCGGACGACGCGAGCTGGCTCGCGGCGATCACGCGCCTGACGCAGTACAAGCTCGGCGAGGCGCTCGGCGTGCAGGCGACCGGCGGCTCGACCAGCGTGCGCGACGCCTGGGAGCCGATGCGCCGCGCGGGCGCAGCGGCGCGCGCGATGCTCGTGCAGGCGGCGGCGCAGCGCTTCGGCGTCGCGGAATCCGAATGCGCGGTCGAGAAGGGCGTGATCGAGCACAAGGCGAGAGCGCGGCGCGCAAGCTTCGGCGAGCTGGCGCTGGACGCGGGCAAGCTGCCGGTGCCGCAGGAGCCGCGCTTGAAGGACCCGGCGCGCTTCAGCTTGCTGGGTAAGCCTCAGCCCCGGCTCGATGTGCCGGCGAAGGTGGACGGAAGCGCGCAGTTCGCGCCCGACGTGCGCCTGCCGGGGATGCTGTACGCGGCGATCGTCCAGTGCCCCGTGTTCGGCGGTGCCCTGAAATCTTTCGACGACGCCAAGGCGAAGGGCCGCAAGGGCGTGAAAGGCGTCTATGCGCTGCCGGCGACGAGCACGTCGGCGGCGGCAGTGGTCGCCGTCGCCGAGCACTACTGGCAGGCGCGCAGCGCGCTCGCCGAGGTGAAGATCGTCTGGGACGAGAGCGCAAACGCGGCGCACGACACGGAGACCCAGCGTAATCGCTACATCGATCTGCTTACACGCGGAAGCGCGCGCGTGTACGACTCGGCGGGAGATGTCGACACGGTGCTCGCCGCCCCGGCGAAGTCGGTCAGCGCGGACTACTTCGTCCCCTATCTCGCGCACGCGACGATGGAGCCGATCAACTGTACCGCGGTCATGCGCGGCGCAAGATCGTGCGAAGTCTGGGTCGGCAACCAGGCGCCGAGCGTGGTGCGCTGGATCGCGGCCAAGGCCTCGGGGCTCGACAGCGACCAGGTCACGGTGCACACGCCTTACCTCGGGGGCGGGTTCGGGCGGCGCGCGGAGATGGACGTCGTGATGCAGGCCGTGATGCTCGCGCGCAGGCTTCCCGACACGCCAGTGCAGCTCATCTGGTCGCGCGAGGAGGACGTGCAGCATGACATCTACCGCCCGATGGCCGCGGCGCGATTCAGCGCCGCGCTCGACCGCGCCGGCAACATCGTCGGCTGGAAGAACCGAATCGTCGGGCAGTCGTGCACGGGCGACCTCACCGCGCGGCTGATGCCGGCCGCGGCGTCCGACCTGATGAAGGATAAGACTACCGTGGAGGGCGCTTTCGATCTGCCTTATCTGCTTCCCAACCGGCGCGTCGAGCATGTGCTCACGCACGAGCCGGTGCCGGTCGGCTACTGGCGCAGCGTCGGTCACAGCTACAACGCCTTCTTCACCGAGTGCTTCCTCGACGAATGCGCGCACGCCGCGGGCCAGGACCCCTATGCCTACCGCCGCGCGCTGCTCGCGCAGGCGCCGCGCCATCGCAAGGTGCTCGAAGTCGCGGCGGACAAGGCGGGCTGGGGAACGCCGCTACCCAAGGGCCGCGGGCGCGGCATCGCGCTCGCCGAGAGCTTTCATTCCATCGTCGCGCAGGTCGCCGAGGTCGAGGTCGCCGGCAGCACGCTCAAGGTGAGGCGAGTCGTGTGCGCGATCGACTGCGGCTTCGCGGTCAATCCGGACACCGTGGCGGCGCAGATGGAAAGCGGCATCGTGTACGGCTTGACCGCGGCGCTGCACGGCGAGATCACGGTCAAGAACGGGCGCGTCGAGCAGAGCAATTTCCCGAACTACGACATGGTGCGGCTCGGCGACTGCCCGGAGATCGAGGTGCACATCGTCGATTCGGGAGTCGAGCACCTGGGTGGCGTGGGCGAGCCGGGAACGCCGCCGATCGCGCCCGCGGTGGGCAACGCGATCTTCGCGGCGACCGGGAAGCGCGTGCGCTCGCTGCCGATCCGGCTGGCTTGATATCAGGAGGCGACCATGCCGATGCGAATTCTCGTTCTGCTGGCCGCGGTGATTTTCGCCGGGGCCGCCCTGGCCGAAAAGGCGCCGGTGTACTCGGACCGCGACGGCGCGATCGGTGGCTACGACCCGGTGGCCTATTTCGTTTATGACGCGGCGATCAAGGGGTCGCCGCGCATCACCTACGAATGGCGCGGCGCGACCTGGCACTTCGCCCACTCCGAGAACCGCGCCAAGTTCGCGGCCGACCCCGAGAAGTACGCGCCGCAGTTCGGCGGCTACTGCGCCTACGGCGTCGCGCAGGGCTACGCGGTCGGGGTCGATCCGGCGGCGTGGTCGGTCGTCGGCGGCAAGCTCTACCTCAACTACAGCACGGGAGTGAGGGAGCGCTGGCGGCGCAACGTGGAAGCGCACCTGCGCGAGGCGGATGCGAACTGGCCGCAGGTGCTGAAGTAGGTCGCACCCCGGCCGGCGCGCTACACACCCAGGTAGCGGTGCTGCACGTCCGCGCTCGCGGCGAGCGCCTGCGAGGTTCCGCTCCACACGATGCGCCCCTTCTCGAGCACGAAGTGCCGGTCGGCGACACGAATCAGCGTGCGCAGATCCTTGTCGATGACGAGGATCGAGAGGCCGGCGGCCTTCAACTGCTCGATCGAGCGGTAGATCTTCTCGCGGATGAGCGGCGCGAGCCCTTCGGTCGCCTCGTCGAGGATCAAGAGCTTGGGGTTCGTCATCAGCGCGCGGCCGATGGCGAGCATCTGCTGCTCGCCGCCCGAGAGCTGGTTGCCGGTGTGGTTGCGCCGCTCGGCAAGCTCGGGGAAGAGCGCGTGCACCTTGTCGAGCGTCCAGGGGTTCGCCGCGCCGGCGCGGTTCGCCGCGGTGGCGACGAGGTTCTCGCGCACCGTGAGGTTGGGGAACACCTGCCGCCCCTCGGGAACGAGGCCCAGGCCAAGCTGCGCCACCCTGAACGAGGGCAGGCCGCGCAGCTCCTGGTCCTCGAAGCGGATCGAGCCGGCGCGCGCGCGCGCGATGCCCATGATCGAGCGCACGGTGGTGGTCTTGCCCATGCCGTTGCGCCCGAGCAGCGTCACCACCTGCCCGGCGTCGATTCTCAGCGACACGCCGAAGAGCACCTGGCTCAGGCCGTAGGCGGTCTCGAGACCTTCGATCGCGAGCATCAGGCCTCCTCGCCGAGATAGGCGGCGCGTACGTCCGGGTTGACGCGGATCACCTCGGGCGTGCCGGTGGCGATGACGCGCCCGTAGACCAGCACGGAGATACGGTCGGCGAGGCTGAACACGGCATCCATGTCGTGCTCGACCAGCACGATGGTCTGGCGGCCCTTGAGCGCGGCGAGGAACTGCACCATGCGCTGCGATTCCTCGGCGCCCATTCCGGCGACCGGCTCGTCGAGTAGCATCAGGCGCGGCTTCGTCGCGAGCACCATCGCGATCTCGAGCTGGCGCTGCTCGCCGTGCGCGAGGTTCGCCGCGAGCACCTCGGCGCGCGCGCCCAGGCCGACCTCGTCGAGGATGCGGCGCGCGGGCTCGACGAGCGCCGACTCGGCTGCCGCCGGGCGCCAGAAGCGGAAGCTGTGCCCGGCGTGCGCCTGCACCGCGAGCGCGACGTTGTCGAGCGCGGTGAAGTCGCGGTACACGCTCGTGATCTGGAACGAGCGCGCGAGCCCGAGCTGCGAGCGCGCCGGCGCGCGCAGGCGCGTCACGTCGTGCCCGGCGAAGCGGATGCGACCCGTGTCGGGGCGCAGGTCGCCCGAGAGCTGGCCGATGAGCGTGGTCTTGCCGGCGCCGTTCGGACCGATGATGGCGTGCGTTTCGCCCGCCTCGATGTCGAGCACGACGCCGTCGGTCGCGCGCAGCGCGCCGAAGTGCTTGGTGAGGCCGCGCACCTCGAGCAGCGACTCAGCCATCGCGCCGGTTCCCGGGAATCAAACCCGCGAGGCCGCGCTTGGCGTAGAGCACCGCGAGCACGAGCAGCGGCCCGAGGATGATCTGCCAGTGCTGCGTCCAGCCCGAGAGCACGTCTTCGAGCAGGAGCAGGGCGAACGCGCCGAGCACCGGCCCGCCGATCGTCCCCATGCCGCCGAGAATCACCATGAACATGATCTCGCCCGAGCGCGTCCAGTGCATGAAGTCGGGCGTGAGGTAGTTGGTGTGGTTGACGAGCAGCAGCCCCGCCACGCCGCACATCGCCCCGGCGATGACGAAGGCGACCAGGCGGTAAGGGTAGGGCGCGATACCGACCGCGCGCGTGCGCGCCTCGTTCGACTTCGCCGCCCGGATCACCCTGCCAAAGCGCGAGTTGACCAGGCGATGCGAGAGGTAGAGGAACGCGATCAGCACGCCGAGCACGAGGTAGTAGAACGACACCGGGTCGGCAAGGTCGACCAGGCCGGCGAGCTGGCTCCTCTTGGGCAGCCGCATGCCGTCGTCGCCGCCGTACTCCTCGAGTGAGATGCCGAGGTAATACAGCATCTGCGTAAAGGCGAGCGTGATCATGATGAAGTAGATGCCGCTGGTGCGGATCGACACGGCGCCGATGACGAGCGCGATGCCGGCCGATGCGCCCACGGCGACCGCGAGCTGCAGGAACCCGTTGTGAACGCCGTGGTGCGCGAGGATCGCCACCGCGTAGGCGCCGATGCCCAGATACGCCGCGTGGCCGAAGCTGACCATGCCGCCGTAGCCGAGGATGAAGTTGAGGCTGAGCGCCGCGATCGCGAAGATCATCACGCGGCGCAGCAGGTCGAGATAGAACGGTTCGTTCAGCGCCGCGGCGAGCGGCGGCACGAGCGCGAGCAGCACGAGGCCGGCGACCAGAACGACGAGGCGCAGGTGCGCTCGCACTCAACCTCCGCGCGCGCCGAACAGGCCCTGCGGCCGCAGCGCGAGCACCACCGCCATGAGGAGATAGATCAGCATCGAAGCAAGCGCTGGGCCCATGGCCTCGGCGGCGGTGGGTGAGATCACGCTGCCGAGCACCGGCTTGAGAAACGCGCGCCCCATGGTGTCGACCATGCCGACGATCACCGCGCCCACGAGCGCACCGCGGATCGAGCCGATGCCGCCGATCACGATCACGACGAACACCTGGATCAGGATCAGCTCGCCCATGCCGGGCTGCACTGCGTAGATCGGTCCGGCGAGGAGCCCCGCGAGGCCGGCGAGCGCGGCGCCGAAGCCGAAC